>CAYYEC010000195.1:0-7513 GCA_964470745.1 uncultured Eubacteriales bacterium
ATATTTTTTGCAATAAACATTTTACATTTCTTATTCAAATATTGCAAAATAATATACCTCTGTCTATATGTTGCTTATTTTTTCCATATAATGCCTTTAATACAACATATATACATTTGCAACCTTAAAATTGATGTGTTACAAACTACTAGCATATCCCAGATACTACTTATTGTATCAACTAAAATTATTTTCCACAATAAAATTTTAAATCATTTCCAAACTTATAACATATTATTTACAAATTTTTAATTAATAACGGAATTTTTTAATATATTAAGCTAGTTTTCTTTACTATTTTAAATTTGTATGGTATTATAAATTTAGCGTTGTAAAATATTCCATATAGTACATTAGCGTAGTAAAATGATAAAATTAATAACTATTTATAACATATGAGCAGCATTTTGGTAATACTAAATTATTGATGTTATTGTCAATAAACCTTTTAGATTTTATATTGTAACTGTAACTATAATTATTAAAATATAAAGTTTTCTTCTTACATAGCTTAGCTGGTATTTCCTTAATTTTATTATGGAGTACTAAAAATTACTTTTAACTGCATATATTTTAGGAGGATAAAAAAACAAATTATTCAATTCACAAAAAAATAATTATTTCTTTGTGAATTTGAGCAATAGGCTAATATAATTTTTATTAATTCCTTATATGTGGACAATCTTTTAATTATGAAACAAAAATAAAAGGAAGGAGGTTCTAATAGCTAATTTAATCTATACAGTGTTTAATTGCTAAGTAAGAAGCCAAGCTATATTTCTCTAATTTAGTTCTAAGATAATATAGCGATCATCTTAAGTTAACATTCTGAGGATAACATAAATACCCAATCAAGATAAAGCAAATATCATGAACACAAATCTAAGGGGGGTGCCAAAGTGCTCAAAAATGTACTAAATCACGTACTTAAGAAATGGTGGTTATACGCAATTATTTTAGTTATTTTAATCGTTATTTTAGTACCACTCATTTCCTTTTTGCAGATTATCAACACAAATTATGACGTCACTTATAACTATCAAAAGTTTGATGATCCTCTATCAGAGATTGCAAAAAGACATGTTTACTATGAGGCTAAGGATAAAATTGTGGAGATTGATTTAGATCATGATACAATCAACTCTCTAATTAAAGACAACCTTGAGACCTTACCATTACAGCTTCCTGATAAGGTTTCTATCCAAAAAGCTATTTTCGATCCTACAAGCCAACGTCTCTATGTTCAAGCCAAATATGGAAATATGAATCTTCCATTTAGCGCTAAAATCAATACTGTAATTAAAGATGATGGAATAGAAGTCTATCCTGATGAATTTATGCTTGGAAATAAAAAGGCTCCAAAATTCATCGTAAATAAAATCCCTGTTGATGATTTAAAATTTTCAATGAAATATTCAGATTTTGATATCCCTCAAATTGCTAAAGTTGAAGACATAAGATACCGTACAGGCGTAATGAAAATTCGTGTGCAGCTGGATGTAAGTGAAATACAAAATCTAGCACTTGAATACAGAAAAGGCCTAATGTCTCAAATAGCAGATTTCGAAGGAAGCCAATCTGACCCTGTAGTAACATTTATTGAAAAAGTTCTTTCAACAGATGTTATGTCAGAAGCAAAATTTAGCGAGTATGTGGAACAATTACTTAATAATGAAGAACTAATCAATAGTGGTATTCAATTTGCATTATCAGACACTCAAAAATATATCAACAAATATAATGAAATTCAACAGTCTGTAATGAAATGGGCTGAACCATTACAAATTGTAAAATATTACGGAACTCTTGAAGATACCGTTGAAAACATATTATATGATGAAGACCTTAAACAAATGCTTACCTGGTTTATTCCTGAAAGCGATTTAGAAGAGTATACTACTGTGGCTGAAGAGTATTACGGAACTTACCAAAAAGCAAATTCTACATTTAGTACTTTATCAAGTGCCTTTGAAGGTGGAAATGTGGAAAACATCATTGATAAAATTACTAACACTCAAGAACTACCAGAGCTTTTATCTTTAATATTCCCTGAAGATACAGTCAATGAATACTTGACAACTACAAAAGAATACTATTCAATGTATAAGGATGCTAAGAATTCCTTTGAAAGCTCAGTTGCACAAATTGATGCTGCCAGCATAAATCAAGCTGTTAAAGATGCCATTAGCTATACTGGAGATATTGAAGAAGGAAGAAAGATAGTTCTTGATTATTTAGATGCTGTTGATACTGAAATTACACAAACAACAGTTGCTAGTTTAGAAAAAGATGTTGGTGGATATGTGGAAGCTAATATCGATCCTTATTATTATCAACAATTTAAAGATTATGTTGATAATCTGGATGAAAACAAAAATCTTTTATATTCAACTATAAAAGATACAGATTTATCAGTTGTACAAGATTCTTCAGAAGCAGTTAACGATATTAATGATGATATTTTATACGTTATTGAACTCTTAAAATCCAAGCAATATGATAAAGTACTTGATATCATTGTGAATAACAAAATTCGTTTCAATGAAGCTAAAAATGTTGTTGATAAATACTCTGGGGTATAAAATATAGGCTAAAGGCTGTGTTAAACTACCGGTCTTTAACTTATAAAACATTAATTAGCTTAATACATATTAAACCAAAAATGAATGGGCTGGATGCCCATTCATTTTTGATTCTTTTATTATATTATTTCCAACTTCTCCATTAACCTTTTAATTACTGAAATTGCTTGAGCTCTTGTTGCATTACCTTTTGGATTAAATGACTTATCCGGATTTCCATTAATAAGTCCCAGGGCATTTGCAATAATTACGTTCCTTCTTGCCCAGTCACTTATCTCACCTTCATCTGTAAATCTTATTTCCATTGTTGTAACAATACTGTCAAGACTCCTGCCAGAATAATAAGCATATGCTTTGGCAATTATCACTGCCATCTGTTCTCTTGTAATATTTTCGTTTGGTGCAAAATTCTCACTATCAATACCATTGATAAGATTTGCAGCAAAGGCTTTGCTTATAGACTCACTATACCACTTTCCTGCTTCTACATCCTTAAATACATTATCTTTGCTCATTTCTTCCAGGCTAAGTGCTCTTGCTACTAATGCTGCAAACTCTGCTCTGGTAATCTGACTATCTGGTAAAAAATTATTATCATCGACACCATTTGCAATATGTTTTGCAGCCATTATCTCAATGTCATTTTTTGCCCAATTAGTTTTTATATCTGCAAAAGTTTTATTATATTCCATTACTGTGTATTTTGAAAAATGCTTTGTAGTAAACGTAATGGTTCCATCTTCATTTACTTTTCCACCAACATATTCCCAGCTTCCTTTTGGTTCATTGTAGTAATAAACTCCTATTTTGTTCTTATCCTTTACTTTAGCTGAATCATATTTTACTGATATAGTCATAGGTTTTTTAAATTCAGTTACTTTTTTGTCATTTACAGTTAAGTCAAAATCAAATACAAGAGCTGCTTGGTTTGCTTCCTTTGGTTTGTTCTTTAACTCCTCCTGTAGAACTTCTGGCGAAAGCTTCCTGACTGAAAGTTTAACATCTGCATCATCATCTATTTCATCAATAGTACCAGGTGCTATCTCAAAGTTAACATTATTTGATTCTATTTTTATTATTTTTTCTTTTTGTGTAGCTTTAGTAAATATGCCACCAGTAAGTGTTACTTCAATTTTGTCAACCTCTTGATCAGTTTTTACATCAATTATTGCAGGCTGGCTTTTGTCTGAATCAAGGTCTAGGTCAGCTTCCTTTGGATTGATTTTAGCTGTCTTAGTTCCGTCAGATTCAGTTACTATTTCTTTTGGAGAAGATGTTTGAGTTATAGTTGTTTCTGGGTTTCCACCACCACCATTTACTCCTCCAGATGTGGTAGTAGTTCTTATTATATATGTATATGTATTAATATCGCTAATTGTATAGTTTTTTACAGCAATAGCTTTTAAAGTTTTTGAGCTCGTTATTGATATAGGCCCTGTATACTCTGTTGATGACAAGCTTGGATTAGTACCATCCAGTGTATAATATACTGCTGCTCCTACTGTTTGATTATTTAGTGTAACTGTTTGTGAAGAAGAATATGTACCAGAAGATAGACTTGCAATTGGTTTCTTCGCATGTTTTACAATTAGCTCACTAAAAGGATCAATCATCTCTTCATCTAAATTTGAAGTACTTAAGCTATATATTCCCACATCAGGTATTGAAATAGTACCATTATATACTCCATAAGCTATTTCAACTACACTTTTATCAGCAGTTGACCAGGTATAATTATAATTTGAATCCAAATAAGTTAACTGATCTAAAACCATATAGACACTACTATATACAGAATCCATAACTGAACCTTTGTAATCTAGGGCTGTTAATGTTACATCAATATCAGTAGGGTCTTCCTTATCATATAAGCAGTCTAAATCCAGTCTTGGTAGAGTTATTGCTCTTTTTGCATTTATAATGCCCCAGCCAAACTCATCATCTCTTCCTTCATCACCTAGATCAGTACTACTCAATAAAATTATCTTTGCAATATCCTCATTTGTCAATTCACTATTTGATGCTAATATAAGTGCTGCTAAACCTGAAACAAAGGGTGCCGCCATTGATGTTCCACTATAATAAGTATATCCGTCTTGCTGTCCGTCTTCTGTATCACGTTCTAAAGGTACTGTACTAATAATATCTTCGCCTGGTGCAACAACATCACTATTAATATTTGAAAAACTAACCAAGTTATTATTTTGGTCAGTAGCTCCTACAGCAATTACTCCACTATATGCAGCTGGATAACTAATGCTCTCTCCAAAATCATTTCCTGACGCAGCCACAACAACAGTTCCATATACTTCTCTAGCATAGTCTATTGCTGCTTCTAAAAGCGGATCATCACCATCTACACCTAAACTTAAATTGATAATATCAGCTCCATTTTCTGCAGCATAGGCAATACCATAAGCTATATCGTCACTCCATCCTTCTCCATTTTCATCTAGTACTTTTACAGGCAATATTTTTGCACCACTTGCAACACCAGCAATACCTATATTGTTATCCTTTAAAGCAGCAATAATACCTGCAACATGAGTACCGTGACCATTATCATCATATGGGTGGGAATCATCATTTACATAATCATAACCTAGAGCATCATTATTATGAGGATCTCTTAAAATACTATCAGACAAATCCAAATGAGTATAATCTACACCCGTATCTAAAACAGCAATAACAATATTTCCAAGTGCTTCTTGAGAAGTTTTATTCCACGCATATACTGAATCAGTAACAGTTAATCCCCATTGTTCATTATTATAAGGATCATTAGAACTATCACCTAAAATTCTAGTTTTATAGACAGGACCTACATATTCAACATTTGAATCTTGTCTTAATGTGTTTATAGTTTGTAATACATCACTGCCTTCTTTAAGCTTAATTTTTGTATATCCAAAATCATTATTTGTTTTAAATGACTTTGCAGATATACTTGAGCTTATTTTTGAAGCATACTTTTCTTGATCTAAATCCTTTTTGAATTTAACTACTATTCTGTCTTTGGCAATTTTATCTTTATCTATTGCCAACGTCTGTGACTTTTTTGATTCTTGAACATTTGCATTAATAAAGCTTTCTGCAAAACTAATACTGCACATACTAAAAATAAAAGCAATAATTAATATTAATGATATTGCTTTTTTAAAATAAAAACTCATAATTCTCATCTCCTAAGTAAATAATTTAGTTTTCTTTCTGGTGAAATTTTTCAGTTTTGCCTCTTGCATTATTTTGTCATAATACGTTGCATTTTACCACAGAAGATTAACATTTACAATGTTTCTTTGTAAAAAAAAAGAACCTTTAAACTTTTTTGTTTAGTTCTTTTAGCTAATATTAAACTTTATATCCTGTTTTCTCCAGACTAGTCCTCTAACAGCACTGCCCTAACCGGTGAAGCTTCTGCACCTTTTATTTTTATGGGTGCAGCAATAAGAGTATACTCTCCTTCTTCTATGTCTTTTAGCCTCAATCCTTCAAGTATAACAATACCTTCTTCTGCCAGAATCTTATGTGTAGCATGGTTTTCCTGGCTTCTTTCAATTCCCAATGAGTCTATTCCAACACCTTTAATTCCTTTTTCTTTAAGAAATGCGGCTCCGGATTCTTTAAGAAATATAAAGTTGAAATTGAAATACTCTTCAAATGAATTTTTTGTTTTAAAAATTAAAAAATCTCCTGCTTTAATATCTCTTTCTTTTAGGTCTTCATCTGTAATTCCATCAGATACATTGCTTAAGTTTATTACTTTGCACTTAGTAATTACTTTACTTAAATCAATTTGATCTATTGTACTTCCATTTTGTATATTATGCAGAGGTGCATCCATATGAGTGCCTGTATGCAAATCCATATGTATTGTAGATTGATATCCGTCACTAAAGGTATAATCCCTTGTCACTTCCCTCTCAGGCCTTTTCTCTTCATTATTTTTGTATACTGGCATATCATTCTCTATTACCATTGAAATATCATAAATTTTCATATAACCCTCCCTTGTTTTAACCCCTTCATCAAACATTCCACCATTTCTTGCCGTCACCTGCCAATAAGTTTTCAGCTTCCTTTGGTCCAAATGTACCTGAATCGTAATTTGGGAAATCAAGTATTTTATCCTTCCATGCATTTGCAATACTCTCTACAAATTTCCATGAGTATTCGACCTCATCCCACCTGGTAAATTGTGTGGAATCTCCTTTCATTACATCATATATAAGCTTCTCATAAGCCTCAGGAGAGTTGTGACCAATATTACAGTTTTGACAAAAATCCATCATTACCGGTTCAATATCTTCCCCTGTTCCAGTTTTTTTGGCATTGAATTGAAAATATACTCCTTCCCTGGGCTGAATACGGATTACCAGTAGATTTGGTATCAAGTTATTATGCTTTTTAAAGTAAGGCATATCAAATACTGGTTTAAACTCTATGACTATTTCCGTAGATTTTGTAGGCATCCTTTTTCCAGTACGGATATAAAATGGCACGCCTTTCCATCTATAATTTTCGATATAAACTTTCATCGCAACATATGTTTCAGTATTTGAATTAGAAGAAACTCTATCTTCACTTCTATAATCCTTTAGCTCTTTACCATTTACTATTCCTTTTCCATATTGTCCACGTACAACATTTCGCTTCACAACCTCAGGAGAAATATGCTGAATCCCACTTAAAACTTCAACTTTTGCATCTCTTATAGCTTCGGCACTAAGATCCTTTGGAGGCTCCATTGCAATAAGAGCAAGCATTTGAAGCATATGATTCTGTACCATATCCCTCAATGCTCCCGAACTCTCATAATAACCTCCTCTATTTTCAACACCAACAGTTTCTGATGAGGATATCTGAATATTATCAATATACTTATTGCTCCAAACTGATTCAAAGACTGCATTTGCAAATCTTATAAC
>CAYYEC010000196.1:0-7495 GCA_964470745.1 uncultured Eubacteriales bacterium
ATATATTGCAATAGATCAAATCAGATATATTTTCAATGGACTTATTTTGATAACGAAGCATACTTATGTGTAGTCAAGAAAACAGCATATAAGGATATATTTAAAATTGATATAACTGAAAATTTAGAAAAAACTATTATAATAGAAAATAGTGACCATATCCATATAGGTATTCTTAAAGACAGTAACATCTTTTATGATTTATGTTGTAAGAAACAAAGTATAATAGAGATGGGAGATTTTTTTTCCATAATTAAGGAGAGCGAATATATTTTGGATACTAAAATAAAAACTTTTTTGGATATAAAAAGAGAATTAGAGCAGCAAATAATAGACTTGCAAAATAAAATTTTTTTAGACAGAGGACAAAATCTTACAATCGTGGATGAAATAAACCGTGATAAAGAAAGAATAAAAAAAGAAATAGAACATAAGGATATGAGACTAAATGAACTATCAAGTACTATTGATTGCCTAATTAGTGAGAATAACGAATTAAGAGAGTACATACAATCAATTTGTCAGAGTAATTACCAGATAATGCAATTAGAGCAAGGTCACAATTTGGACAGCACGGAGAGTAAAGAAAAAACAACTTATAATAAATTTATAGGTTTTTTTAGGAATTTATTTAGAAATTGAAAAACAAAAATTCATGATACAAAGAACGCTTTTGTAGTAATATTATATTCAGCGATTACTAGTTGTGAAATTTTAACTTTGATATAAGTTAATAAATTTGATACACTACAAATAATTAAATGAATATACTTCAAAGGCGGGGTTAAAATGAGGATTCTTAATAACTTGAAATTAAAAAATAAAATAATAATTTTGACAGGTTTTCTATTATTGTCCTTTATTTCTATAATTTTTTTCTATATTGTACCTACAATAAGCAATACAATTGAAACTCAAACCACATACAAATTAAAAAATTTAGTTGAAATGTCTTATTCTTCAATAGAAGAATATTATAAGCAATTTACTGAAGGTAAAATAAGTGAAGAAGAAGCAAAAAAGGCTGCTCTAACTGAAATAAAAGGCCTAAGATATGATGAAGGAAAAGGGTATTTGTGGATAAATGACTATCAAGCCAAAATGATAATGCATCCTATTGACCCAAAGTTAGATGGACAGGATTTAACAGGATATGAAGATCCAAATGGGTTTAAGCTCTTTGTTGCATTTGTTGATAAAGTGAAAAACGAAGGTGAAGGGACTGTTAGGTATGAGTGGCCTAAGCCGGGGAAAGAGGAACCTCAGCCTAAGATGTCCTATGTAAAAGGTTTTGAGCCATGGCAATGGGTGATTGGAACAGGTGTTTATATTGATGATCTCGAGGAAATAAAGAGCAATGTAAGGGATCGGATAATAATGTTTGTTTCGATTATTACTGCATTGGCTATTATTTTTATTTTTTTATTTGTAATTTCATTAAACAATCAAATGAAATTACTTTTGCAATATGTGGACAAGCTTAGAAACTATAATTTAAAAGATAAAATAAAGTTAAATTCAAATGATGAACTAGGAATTATTTCTAATGCGATAAATGATATGTCAAAGAATATCAGAAAACTAATTTCAAATATAAATATAACTGGAGAAAAGGTAGCTTTGTCTTCCAATGGAATTACCTCAAACACAAAAGATATATCTGAATCATCAGAGCAAGTATCCAATGCTATTTATGACTTGGCAAAGGCTACAACAGAACAGGCTGCATCTGCGGAAAAAAGCAGTACTAATATAAATCATATTTCAAATGGTCTAGATATTATATTAGATCAAATGGTTAAATCTGAAGAATTAGTTGAAAATGCAATTGGAAATGTGGATATTGCTCAAAAGTCTATCAGGAATCAAGAAGCTAAAATGAAAGAAAATAAAGACGTTTCTGCGGGTATAGGCATTTCTGTTAAGGAGTTGTCAGAAAAATCTACAGAAATAGGTCAGATTGTTGAGGTAATAGGTGGAATTTCAGAGCAAACTAATCTTTTAGCATTAAATGCTGCGATTGAGGCTGCTAGAGCAGGTGAGCAGGGCAAAGGGTTTGCGGTAGTGGCTGATGAAATAAGAAGCTTAGCTGAAAGTGCAGGAAGTTCAGTGTTGAAAATCAGTGGATTGATAAAAGAAGTACAAATAAAGGTTGAACATGTAGTTGATGGTGTAAAAAAATCTGATTTGGTGGCTGAAGAACAACAAAAAATAACATTGGATTCAATAAAAGCTTTTGAAGATATTTCAGAATTAGTTTCTGTAATTGCAGAAAATGTAAAAGCAGTTTGTTCTTCCGTTTCAGATATAAATAAGGATGCTGATAATATAAAAGTTGAGATAGAAAATATAGCTAGTATATCACAGGAAATAGCGGCAAGTTCACAGGAAGTATCTGCATCTTCTGAAGAACAAATATCTACATTAAATGAAATTTCCGTATCAGCAGAAGAACTATCAAAAATAGCAAATGAATTAAAAGATAGTATTATGAAGTTTACAGTTTAGTTTTATATGTTTTGCACTTAATCCTTTACATTCATTTAATGAAATAATTGTGAAATCATTTTCCTAGAGCTATATAACGTATAAACAAAATACAGATTATGTAATATATTTTGTTTATACGTTATATATGATATCAAATTTGAGAAGCTTATTCCTTACCTTAAATCACATGGTCCAGTAATTTTTTTAATACTTCTAGGTACTGAATCTTTAGAATTTCCCCAAGGGGCATCATTGAATCTATAATCAAATTTTTTAGCAAACCAGTTTACTTCCTTTTGGATTCTTCCAAGGTTTTCTAGTTGTAGCTTCATTATATTATCTATAAAAATTGCTTGTTGTCTTGCATTTAAATGTTCTTTAGTTCCTTCTAAGAGCATTTTAAAGTGTTTTAGGCAGAAACCTTTTTTGTTATTAAAAAGGTTTTTAAAATCTTCTTCTTTAAACCACAAGTACAAAATAACCTCAGTAAACTTACCCATAGTATAATTAATTTTTTTACAGATGGTGCAAGAGTTTTCAAGTATGTTCAGGTTATCGATAAGGGAGTCAAGAAGTTTTTGAGTTTCAGTTTTCTTTGACTGAATTTTATTTGAAATGTTTTTTACTATAGTCAAGTCACTATCTTTTTGCAGCCTGGCTTTTTTGCTATTATATAAATTATTTAATATGGTATTCTGTTCAACCAGATGAGTGTCTAGCACAAGACTTAAAGCAAGACGGTTTTTTTGGCTATTATACAATTTCTCAAAGTGTTTGGTGCAGAATCCGGATTTATTACTGTCGATTCTACCATCTGGTTCCATCATAGATGGACCTAGTGCATATTCAATTCCTTCTTCTTCAAGCTTCGTTTCCATAATGCACATTGGACATTCACATTCAATCCGAAACGCTTCTGTAACAGGAATAGTATATATTCTTTCTTTCATTCTAAATTACCCCACGTAAATTAATTATATTTTATTTATTATAACAGAAAAAGTTGGGGAAATATATAGGGGGGTGAAGATTGAGATAAAAATTAAGAGGTTACAGTTCAGAGGTTAAAAACAAAAGGAAAAAACAGCGAAGGAATCTTAGGGACGGATTCTGATGATTCCGTAGCAAAGCGGAGGACTGAAAGGAAATCAGCAGAACCGTACCCTATGATACCGTAGCGGAAGTATTTGCACTACTTCTGAACTGTAACATTAAGAGTAAAGATTAAATATATTGAGGAGAATTGAACATGGAGAAGTTAGATGTTAGGCAGGATAAGAGTAAAGTTATAGTTAGGGGGATAAAGGATTTTGATCCGGTACATATATTTGAGTGCGGGCAGTGCTTTAGATGGATAAAGCAAAATGATGGAAGCTTTCAGGGAGTGGCAAGGGGAAAAACAATAAATGTCAAGTATAATAACAATATTTTGGAGGTAGATAATACTACATCTGAAGAATTCAGAGATATTTGGTATGAGTATTTTGATTTAGGTACTGATTATGGAGAAATAAAATCTATATTATCCCAAAAAGATGAAATTATGAAAAGTGCTGTTGAGTTTGGTCATGGAATCAGGCTATTAAAACAAGATTTCTGGGAAGTATTAGTTTCTTTTATTGTCTCTGCAAATAATGCAATACCAAGGATAATGAGAACAGTCGAAATCATTTCAAAGGTTTATGGAGATAAAATTACGTTTAATGACAAAGAGTTCTATACCTTTCCTTCAATAGATAAACTATATGGATCAAATATTGAAGAGCTGGAAGTGTGCAAAGGCGGATTTAGATGTAAATATATTTTAGGCACTGCACAAAAGATAATGGAGAGTGTAGTAGATTTAAAGCAAATAAAAGGTTTGACTACTGATGAAGCCAGAAATGAGTTAATGAAATTGCCTGGTGTTGGTCCAAAGGTGGCTGATTGTGTATTACTATTCAGTGGAATAAAGTATGATATATTTCCAACAGATGTATGGGTTAAGAGAGTTATGGAAGAACTATATTTTAAAAAAGAAGTAAGCTTGAGAACTATTCAAGAATTTTCAAAAGACTACTTTGGAGGCCTTGCAGGTTTTGCTCAACAATATCTGTTCTATTATGCAAGAGAAAATAAGATAGGTGCAAAGTAACATTTTTATGTTAAGCATAGTACTATAATATATGGCAATCTTTAATTGCCTGGTAAGGGGCAATAGGCAAAGGGTAATTGTGAAGGCTATTTTCCACATCCCTATTGCCTCTCGCCTATGGCCCCTCTCCTAAACACATTTACGAGGTGATTTAATGAAGTGTCTGGCTATATTTGATTCTGGTAATTATGCTTTCCATATTTGTACTCAGCTTGAGAGAAAGGGCTATGTTTTTGAAGTGGTATCCATACCATGTCAAATTGCAAAATACGGATGTGGATATTGTTTGAAATTTCCAATGGAGTATTGTGATTTAGTAATACAAGAAGGAAAAAATAATAATATGCCGGTAAGAGAGATGTATAAAATAATTCCACTTTTTAATAAAAATAAATACGAAAAAATGTGAATCACAGAATCAAGGGACAGTTCTTGTGATTCCGCCCCTGGGTCCCTTGACTCACACTTTTACATACATTTTATAAATGTTTTTAATAGTAACTTTTGCAGCAGCATAAAATGGTATTGCGAAAATTAATCCTACAAAACCGAAAAGAGATGCACCAATTATTAATAGTAATATGACTGTCAATGGATGTACATGCATCGTCTTACCCATAATTTGAGGTGAAATAAAATTACCATCTATCTGCTGAACAACTATCATTACAATTAATATTTTTATGATCATGAAGGGCCCATTTGATAGCCCAATAAATATAGCAGGAATAATACCCAGTATAGGTCCAAAAAACGGTATTATACATGTTATCATAGCAAATAAAGCAAGAATCAAAGCATATTTAAGCCCAATAATAATAAATCCAATAAACATCATTATGCCAATACCTAAAGCTACAAGCATCTGACCCAGTATATAAGAGGATAGAGCATTATCTATGTCATATAGGATTTTTTCAGAATTTTCTTTATACTTTTTAGGAATTAGTCCAATACCATTTGATACAAAAAATTGATCATCTTTTAAGAAGAAGAATAAAATAAATGGAACAAGAACTAAATTAGTTCCTATATTTGTTATAGTACTTATTATTATTCCAACAAAATTACTGAAATTTTTTGTAGCACTTTCCAAATAGGCTGTTACTTTATTTGTAATATCCGAATTTGATAAAAAGCTAAACCACTTATTATTAAAAATACTACTGGTAATATTCTTTGCTGAATTAAAGTCAATATTTAAATCATTTAAAAATTGACTAAACTGGCTGACTATAATTGATCCGGTATATGCGCTAAAAACTGAAATTAAAATTACAATAATTAATAAAGTGACGATTATTGAAAGCACTTTAGGTATTCTAACTCTCTGGAAAAATTGGACTAGGGGCCTAAAAATATAATATAGTACTCCTGCTATTAGTATTGGAGTAAAAATTGATGAAAACAACTTTTTCAGGGGATATATAAAAAAGCTTATTTTCCCATATAAAAAAATGATTAATAGAATCAGTAAAATTGCAGTTAAATATTTAAATAATTTGTTATTATACCACATAGTGTCCTCCTGTTGGCTATTACTTTGCTTCACACTTTGTAAAAATTGCGCATTATTGTGCGCAAAGTTGAGGTTGAGCAAAATCTACAAAGCCTTTCTTAGACATTTCTTAATAATGTACTGACTTAATAATCCACGATGCTGGAAACAGCATTGAGACAAGAGTAATAATTATGGCTGAAATTAAGCCTCCCAATGCAGTACACAAAAAAGATTTTTTAAAATCCAAGCCTAAGAAAGATGCAACTGCACTTCCAGTCCAAAGACCTGTAGTAGGCAGTGGAACTGCCACAAAAATTATCAGCCCCAATTCTTTATATTTCTCAATCTTAGGAGTATTCTTTTGGAGTTTTTTTTCTATTATATTATTTATAAAACTAAAAACTTCATACTTTTTCATCCATTTGAATATGGTTGTAAAAAGGAGCAAAATAAAAGGAACTGGTACTAAACTTCCTAAATAGCTTATTAGAAAAACTGTTAAAGGGTTGATGCCATTAATTACTCCATAAGGAATTGCAGCCCTTTGTTCAAGTAGCGGTACCATTGATATAAGAAAAACTAAAAAATATTTCATATAAAATTCTCCTCTAAAAAATTAGCGTCATCTTTAAACTATAATAACATACTAGGGAAAAAATTCCTAGATAAAAACATTGAATATTAATTACATTTTTATCATATCCTAAACATATAGGTGATTTTCTCAAGAATGTTTGCAAAAAGTATAAAAAAATTTTAATAAAGGCATAAGGAATGATTTTATATGAAAAAAAGAGAACATATAATTACTCAATTAAGTAAAGAAGATAGAAAAATTCTGGATAAATACTCAAAAAATTTTACAAATTATATAGAGAGTCCTACAGCAACAAACAATTTATTGGATAATAAAATTATAAACCCTAATTTGTAGAAAACTATAGAAATTTGTCACGAAACTGTAATATAACATTGGATAAATCTGTGATATAATATAGATTATAAAAGAAAAAGTAGAAACTTTTTCATTTTGTTCCTCCTTTTGAAATAGAAACTTGAATTTATTTATAATTTAAACAAGCACATTGTTATTTGCAATTATTTTTTTATAATGAAATGTGCTTTTTTTTTGCTTTATCTATGGATTTCACGCAATGATTCCACATTTTAATTTAATTTATGCGAAATTTACGCTTATAAAACTCATTAAACGAACAAATATCAGTATTAATTTAATGTAGAATTATTTGTGCGTTTAATATAACGATTAAGTTTATCCAGAATATTCTTATACAAAAGATAGGAAAATAGCTTGCTTTAATTGTATATTTTGAGTATAATGTTCAAGTGGCTTATCAAGTGGCTTATTT
>CAYYEC010000197.1:0-7470 GCA_964470745.1 uncultured Eubacteriales bacterium
CTGTACTATTCCAAGCTCTTTGCCTATTGCAGATATTTTATCTAATGCAAATTCCAAATCTGATCTATTATGTGAAGCCATTAAGGTAATTCTCAAACGGCTGCTCCCTTTTGGAACGGTTGGCGGTCTGATTGCAGGTATAAATATACCTTCCTCCATTAACCTGTCACTAAATTTTACTGCCTTTTGACTTTCTCCTATGATTACAGGAATAATTGGAGTTTTACTATCCAATATTTTAAATCCATTCATTGAAAGTTGTTCTTGAAACCATTTAGAGTTTTCTAATAGTCTTTTTCTTGATTCATTCTCTTGTTCTACAATTTCCAAGGCTTTAATAGATACTGCTATAGTCTGGGGTGCCAAGGCAGTAGAGTAAATAAAACTTTTTGCACGGTGTCTTAAATAATCTATAGTGGCTTTACTTCCTGCTACATATCCCCCTTCACTCGCCAGAGCCTTGCTTAAAGTTCCCATCTGAATATCTATTTTATTATTTAAACCAAAATACTCCGCTGTACCCGAACCCCTTTTCCCCAGTACTCCTGTAGCGTGAGCATCATCCACCATAGTTATCAAACCGTATTCTTTTGATATTTCAACGATTTCCGGCAAAGGTGCAATATCGCCATCCATGCTGAATACACCATCTGTAACAATTAATCCCTTTGCTTTTTGATATTTTTTTACTTTTTTTAATAAATCATCAATATCACAATGTTTATATACAACCAGTTTTGCTCCACTAAGCTTGCAGCCATCTACTATGCTTGCATGATTTAATCTGTCACAGTAAATCACCCAGTCTTTATCTGCAATTGAAGCTATAGTACCAATATTAGCCATATATCCTGTATTAAAAACTATGCAGGATTCTGTTTTTTTAAATCTGGCTAAATTTTCTTCCAATTTTTTATGCAATATGTAACTGCCTGTAGTAAGCCTTGAACCACCAGATCCTACACCAAAATCATTAATAGCTTTAATTGCTGCATCTTTTAGTCGATCATCATTACATAATCCAAGATAACTGTTAGATGCTAACAGCAAAACTTTTTTCCCTTTAATAACAGTATATTTGTCTTGTGCTTGATCAAGATATTTAAACTCTCTATAAAGTCCCTGTTCTTTAATTTTATTTAAACTATCTTCAAACTGTTTCATATTAAATCAACCCTATATTTCACCCATCATATTTAAAATCGCTTCACATTTTATTTTTTCATCAAAAACTTGTCTAATATTACTAATTTCAAATCTCTCAGTATCAACATCTTTAAATCTGGGTATAACTGCGATTACTGGAATTTTAGTAAGTTCTTCAATGATTTTTATATTATCATTTTCATAAAATTCATTTGTATATTGGTTTATTATTATTCCTTTTATTTTTAAGCCAATACTCTTGGCAAAATTAACGGTCAAAGCTGTATGATTTATTGTTCCTACCCCTGCTCTTGCAACTAATAGGCAGTCCATCTTCAGTTCCTTTATCAAATCAAATAACATATATCTTTCATTTGTTACTGGTACAATAATACCACCCATACCTTCTGCAATAATATACTCGTACTTTTCCTTTAAAAATTGGAATTTGCTTTTTATCACAGAAATGTCTATTGATTTATTTTCTATTCTGGCGGCTAAATGTGGAGAAACAGGAGTCTTAAAAGCATATGGAGTAATATTATCAAATTCTTCATCTAGTTCTGACACCTTTTTTACAAAATGAGTATCACTTGAATATAGGAGATCGTTTTTATAAATTGCTCCACTTAAAACAGGCTTAAAATAGCAGACATTATATTTATTTGAACGCAAAACATGCATAAGCCCTGCAGATACTACTGTTTTTCCTATATTAGTATCTGTTCCGATAATAAATACACCCTTAGACACCATCTACACCTCTAGTCCTTCTTCTTTAATCATTTTTATGTCATCCAGTATTTTATTACCAACTGTAGTAAGATAATTTCCAACCAATACTCCGTCAACACCTGCTTTTAAGCCTTTTGACTGATATTCTCCCAATGAAGTTCTTCCACCTGCATATCTTATTGAAGCATCAGGTAGTATAAATCTATATACGGAAAAGATTTTTAAGGCTTCCAAAGAATCAATTATCTCAGAGTTCTCTAAAGGTGTTCCCTTCACCGGGTTTAAAATATTTATAGGAACTGACTTTATACCCAATTCTTTAATTTCAAAAGCCATTTTAATTCTGTCTTCCATGCTTTCACCCATACCTATGATTCCACCACAGCACATATCAAGTCCTGCATCCAATATATTTCTTATAGTAGAAATTCTATCTTCATATGAATGAGTGCTGCAAATCTCATTATAAAAGGAACTACTGGTTTCTACATTATGATGATACTTTTCAACTCCAGCTTTTTTTAGTTGAACTGCTTGTAGGTATGTAATACAACCTAATGATGCACACAGCTTTAAGTTGGTTTCTTTTTTCAACCTCTTATATATATTGACTATTTTCTCAAAATCCTCTTCATTAATAGCCTTACCACTGGTAACCAATGAAAATCTATGAGCTCCACAGCTTTCATTTTCTTTTGCTTCTTTTATAATCTCTTCTTCACTTTTTAATGCATATACAGATGCCTCTGTACTATAGTGTGCTGATTGGGCACAAAATTTGCAGTTTTCTGAGCATTTTCCTGACTTGGCATTCATAATAGTACATAAATCAACTTTATTATTTCTAAATTTTTCACGTATTTTATTTGCTGCTGCAAAAAGCTCTTCGTATTCTTCTGATGAAACTAATTGCATAGCTTCATCAAAACTAATTTTGTATCCTTTTAATACTCTATCTTCTAATTCTTTTATAATGCTCATTATACTAAACTCCTTAAATATGTAATTGTAACTGTACAAGTTTTATAAAATAATAATAGTCTATATGATTTTTATTGTCAACCCATTTTATAATGTCAGTTAACAATAAGTAAAGGGTGCATGTAAATTAAATGAAGAAGAATAAAGCACTAGTACAGCATTGGCTAAATGCGGTTCTTTAGATTTTAGCGAACGCTGTACTGGTTAGCGATAATGATGGAAAAGAATTTGAAAGGAAAATTTTGTTTAAAGTAATTGACAATTTATAATAGTTAGAAGATAATTAAAGAGATGTTGCTAGGGAAATTTATTTTGAAAGGTGCTTTAATCGTTGGCAAAATCAATAGTTTGCCTACAAAATCAAAAAATACCAGACAAGCGATAGCTTATCACGTATATTATTTGGAATCAAACTGTAAACTAGTAGTCTGAAAAGTATATAATTCATGGTAAGCAGACCACAAACAGAGGAAGTGGATTTGTAAAGTTTTAAATAAGAACTATGTAAAAGAAACTTTACAAACCACTAGATAAGAATAAGGGGGTATATAAGCAATAAATTTTGGGGAGGTAGGACTTTGTATATTATAATTAAATTTATATTAAAAAATATATGGGGAAAAAAGCTAAGAACTATCTTAATTCTTTTTTCCGTTGTTATGTCATGCGCATTATTCTTTGCATCTAGCTCAATATCAACTACATTTGCAAAAACATATATAAATCGTATGAAAGTATATTTTGGAACTTCTGATATTTTGATATATCCAGATGGCAAGTCACCATCCAATTTTTTAGATACATATAAAGCAGAGCAATATTCTGATGAATTGGAATATGCTGTGGGTGTATTTAGGAGTTCAGCAGTTTATAAACCAAATAGAAAAACTAACATAAATATTTCTCTAATAGGAACTACATATGATGAAATACAAAAATTAAATCCTTTTGCTTTATATAGAGGTTCAACTTCACTGGGTGGAAAGGATATTATTATCAGTAGGGAATTTGCCCAAAAATATGAGTTGAATTTTGGAGATATAATAGAATTTGAAATTTCAGGGATTAAGCATAAATTTCAAATTTCTGCACTGGCACAGCCGAATGGCTTTTTTGTTGATGATGGTAATAATATTAATATGCTTGTTTCCAGAGAAACGTTAAGTTCTTTTTATAATCACAAAGGGGCAGGTAACCAAATATATGTTAAGATCAAAAATCCAAATAATATTGATATAATGATCGGGAAGCTTTCAAATTTATATAATAGATATGTTGTGAGAAGACCTATTTCAAATGCAGAGGTTCAGCAGATGACTAGTAGTATGTCTACACCATTTATGCTAATGACATTGGTTGTAGCATTCATTGCCATATTTATCATATATTCATCGTTTTCTGTTATTACAACAGAACGTATGCCTGTTATCGGTACATTTAGAAGTATTGGAGCCAGTAAAAAGATAACAGATTTCGTGATGTTTTTGGAAAGCTTGATTTATGGGATTTTAGGTGGTGGATTTGGGCTTATCTTAGGCTATGGAATTTTATATATTATGGCTTCTCTTACAAAATCACCATGGATGAAAAATGTAGAGACAAAGGTTGATTTTACTTTTGGACAAATGGTAACAGCATTTTTATTTTCTCTTATATTGTGTTTTATAAGCTCATTGATTCCAATTATTAAAGTATCTAAAATATCCTTAAAGGATATAGTTTTAAATACTATGGAAAAAGCAAAAACTAAGAAAAATTTTAGACTGATTTTAGGAATAGTCTTACTTATATGTTCTGTAATGCTGCCATCAATAACCCCACTGGATATCTCTTTAATAACAGACACAATTTGCATGGTATCAACTGTAATAGCTGCTGTTCTTCTTATACCCTTTATTACTCAAATTTTTGTATATATATTTGAAAAATTTTATATTTTGATTTTTGGTAATATAGGTGTTCTGGCAGCTAAAAATTTACGGAGTAATAAAAGTATTTTAAACAATATTTCTCTTCTAACAATAGGAATATCTTCACTGCTAATGATTAATATTGTTAGTCAAAGTGTTTCAATAGAAGTTTTGAATTTTTATAATAAGGCTGATTATAATATTCAGATGTTTGGTAATATAAGTCAAAACACCAAAAGCATATTGGAGAGAATACAAGGTGTATCAGACGTTTATATGTTTTATGAAACAAATAATATACAAGAAATGGATAGAAAAAGTTCCATATCAGTATTGGATGGAATTGATACAAATAAATATTTTGAATATTGGAAATTTCCTATTTTAGGTAACAAACAAGAAGTTTTTGAAAAATTTAATGAAGGGAGGACAATACTTTTAACAGATACACTTGCTAAAAGGTTTGAAGTAAAAGTTGGGGATACTATTCGCTTAAAAATGAATCGAGGAGAAAGAAATTATTTAGTAGCAGGGTTTTTTAATTCAAAAATGAATAATGGAAGTTATGCTTTGATACCAGAAAGGTATTTACAATTGGATATGGGACAAAAAAATCCTAATGGTGCTTTAATTAAAACAAATGGGAATTCTGAACAAGTGCTCAATGAGATAAAAAACAATTTGGGAGCACGTATATCTTGGATTATGACAATAAAGGATATGGAGGCTAAAAATAAACAATCTAATGATCAAATGTTCGTAATACTAAAAGGATTTTCATTTTTTGCGATGCTTATTGGTATTTTTGGTGTAATAAATAATCTTATTATTGCCTTTATGCATAGAAAAAGACAGTTGGCTATATTTAAGTCAGTGGGTATGGATAAAAAGCAAACAGTCTATATGCTTGTAATAGAGGCTGTTACTGGAGGTTTTATTGGTGGAGTAATAGGTGTAATAGCTGGAATATTTATGACTTTAGATGTTCCATATGTTATGGAGGCGGTGAATACTCCTATAGCAGTATATTTTTCAGGTTTAACCTTTGCATTATTATTGCTGGCTGGCATATCTATTACACTGGTTGCGTCTATTGGACCGGTTTATAAGTTGTCTAAATTTAGTATTATTGAAGCTATTAAATATGAATAAATGTAACTACACATGCTTAAGCACCAACTTAACATGCTTAAGCACCAACTTATTTAGAGGAGGGATGAAATGGATTCAGCTATAAAAGTAGAAAATTTATCAAAAACTTATATGATGGGTACAGTTGGGATTGATGTTTTAAAGGATGTCAATTTAGATATTGAATATAACGAATTTGTATCAATAATGGGACCGTCAGGCTCTGGGAAAAGTACATTGTTATACTTAATTGGAGGTTTGGATAAGCCCACTGAAGGGACAATACATATAAATGGAAAAAATATTTCAGATATGAAAGATGGACAGGAAAGTCAGATGAGAAGGCGTGATCTAGGATTTGTATTTCAGTTTTATAACCTGATTCCCAATTTGAATGTAGAAGAGAATATTTTATTACCTGTTTTGTTAGATGGAAAAAGGTCTAAATACTATAAAGAAAAATTGGAAGTCATCCTAAAAGATGTGGGACTAGAAGACCGTAGAAAACATACTCCAAGAGAACTGTCAGGTGGGCAGCAGCAGCGTGTGGCAATTGCCAGAGCATTAATGAATGAGCCGGATATTATACTGGCTGATGAGCCAATAGGAAATTTGGATACAAAAACCGGAAAAGAAATAATGGAGCTATTTCAAAAAATCAACAAAGAAAAAGGAAAAACTATTGTACAAGTAACACATTCGGTGGAAGCCTCTAAGTATGGAAATAGAATTATACATGTAAAGGATGGAAGGGTGAGTGAATAATGAAAAAAATATTATTTAGCTTAGTTATTTTGACATTGCTGGTAGTGGGAACTGCTTGCCAAGGAAAATCTGAAAAAATGTCTTCACAGGTTAGTGTAGAAGAAGAACCAGAAACACAAAGCGTAGAAGTATATGGAAAAGTAAAATGTAAAAATATACAAAATATCGTACTTAACTTATCATCAACAGTAAAAGAAGTTCATATAAAGGATGGTCAAAAAGTAACAAAAAATACACCATTAGTTGATTTGGACATGAAATATTACAATATGCAATTAGAAAAGCTGGAGATGAAAAAACAATATGCAGATGAAGAGTTGTCAGTTATAAATACAAAAATAATAAAAAAAGAAAATTTATTAAATAACAATACTGAACCTGAATTAAAAAAATATCAAGATGAGTACATAAATGCCAAGAAAGTATACGAGACTGCCTTGGATGAATATAATTTGCAAGAAAATTTATATAAATCTGGTGCAATATCCAAGACTGATTTGCACTCATATCAGAAAAAAGTTGATGAAAGTAAAAATAAAATGCAGGATATTGAAAATACGCTTAAAATATTTGAAAATAACAAAGTTATGGAAATTTTAGATTTAAAGCAGCAAGTTACATTAAAAGAGTCAGAAGAAAGACAATTGGACAATGAAATACTTGATATGAAGATGAAATCATCATATGGTTTTCTAAAAGATGATTCTATTATTTGCAATATGGATAATGCGATTGTTGGAGATATAAATTATGAAGTAGGTGATTTAATTACTGCATCAAAATCTGTTTTAAGTTTGAGGGA
>CAYYEC010000198.1:0-6971 GCA_964470745.1 uncultured Eubacteriales bacterium
TCATTAATGAATATACAAAAGGAGTTATACCAGACTATCAAGCAGCGGCTCTTTTAATGTCAATGTTTTTAAATGGCATGGACGAAGAAGAAACTGCTTATCTAACTCAGGTCATGGTCAATTCAGGTGAAAAAATTGATTTATCTCAAATTGATGGAATAAAAGTTGACAAACATAGCTCCGGAGGAGTAGGTGACAAGACTACATTAGTTTTAGCACCTATTGTTGCAGCTTGTGGTGTTCCAGTAGCAAAGCTATCAGGAAAAGGTCTTGGGCATACAGGAGGAACCATTGATAAATTAAATTCTATATCAGGATTTAATACATCTATATCTCAAGAAGAATTTATATCAAATGTTAAAGAAATAGGTATATCTATTGCAGGTCAGACAGGTAATCTTGTACCTGCAGACAAAAAGTTATATGCGCTTCGAGATGTTACTGCTACAGTAAATAATATTTCATTAATTGCCAGCAGTATAATGAGCAAGAAAATTGCCTCTGGAGCAGATAAAATAGTTCTGGATGTGAAAACTGGCAGTGGTGCATTTATGGATAGTTTAGATGAGTCAATAGCATTAGCAGAGACTATGGTTAGAATTGGTAAAAACGTAGGAAAAGAAACAGTAGCTTTTGTTACAGATATGGATATTCCATTAGGGAATAACATTGGAAATTCATTAGAAGTTATTGAAGCAATAGAAACTTTAAAAGGAAAAGGTCCAAAAGATTTAGAGGATATATCATTTGAGATTGCGGCTAAGATGATTGAATTGGCTGGATTTGGAGACTTTAAATCATCTATGGATAAAGTAAGAGCGGTAGTAGATGATAGGACTGCATTATCAAAGTTTTTGGAAATGGTTAAGAGGCAAGGAGGGAATGAAGAAATAGTAGATAATTATGAGCTTTTTGAAAAAGCAAGATTTGAACATAAATATATTTGTGACAATGATGGATACATAGAGTCTATGGACACTAAACAATTAGGTGCTGCTTCTATGCTCTTAGGGGCTGGCAGGC
Organism: uncultured Eubacteriales bacterium; assembly: GCA_964470745.1. Lineage (GTDB taxonomy): Bacteria > Bacillota > Clostridia > DSM-8532 > CAYYEC01 > CAYYEC01. The sequence goes on from CAYYEC010000198.1 coordinate 1,024, forward strand.
AAACAAAAGAAAGTGTTATAGATTACTCTGCTGGAATCAGATTGCATAAAAAGACTCATATGAAGGTCTGTAAGGGAGATATAATTGCAGAATTTTTTACAAATAGGAAGGAAAGTATTAGTGAAGTAGAGAAAGTTTTGAAGTATGCAATTAAAGTTTCAGATGTACAACCAAAAAATAGACCTCTTATTTTAGCGTTTATTGATAGAAATGGAGTTACAAGATATATATAAGTTTTATTTTACCTTGATATTTAATAACTTCCTATGCTATCATAAAAATAATACATCAATATTACATATTATTTTGGGGTTAATTAATGATATATATAAAAAGATTTATACTAATGATACAGTTTTTTACGACTATACCTTTACAGGTCTCTCTTAAAGTAGATAATAGAGATTTTGGTAAAGGTCTTGTTTTTGCACCTTTTATAGGTTTGATAATAGGAGTTGTATTAGCAGGTGCATATTATTGTTTAGCACTTATTTTCACTAAAGTTATATTGGCTGCGTTGACTTTTATTATATACATAGTTTTAAGTGGAGGGCTGCATCTGGATGGTCTGGGTGATACCTTTGACGGTCTATTTTCAAACAGATCAAAAGAAAGAATACTTGAAATAATGCGAGATAGTAGAGTTGGAACCAATGCTGTCTTAGCGGTGCTTTCAATATTTATTTTGAACATAACATTATTGAGTGAATTTACTAGGTCTCAGATTATAGGAGCATTACTTTTAATGCCAGTAGCCGGAAGAATTGGGTCACTTGTTGGAGCAGGGATTTCCAAATATGCCAGGGCAGGAGAAGGCTTGGGAAAATCTTTTATTGATTTCTGTGGACTAAGAGAAATATTTATCGGCCTTGTTATATATTTTGGAATTTTCTATTTTATTCTATCCTTAAAGGGTATCATAATAGCCATAGTCCCGGTTGTTTCAGCCATATTCTTTGCAAAGGTATTTGGAAGAAAAATTGGTGGGGTTACAGGAGATATATTGGGAGCAATATGCGAGTTAAATCAAACAGTTTTTTTAATAGTATTTTATATTGTTACTAAGTATTTATAGAATTTTACTTAAAGGGGTTTATAAAATAATGATAAGACTCATATTGGTTCGCCATGGCGAGACTGATGATAATATAAGATTAGCTTATTTAGGTTGGACTGATGCTCTGCTAAACCAGAATGGAATCAAGCAGTCAATAATAGCCAGGGATAAACTGAAATTTGAAAAAGTGGATAAGGTTTATTCCAGTCCGTTGAAGAGATGCTATGAAACTTCAGAGATTATTAATGAAAATTTTGGGTTAAATATAATTACAACAGATAATTTAAAAGAAAGAAATTTTGGCGAATGGGATAATTTAACTTATTTTGAGATTAAAACCAAATTTCCAAATGAACACGATTTATGGATAGAAGATTGGATTAATTATAAGATTAATAAAGGTGAAAGTGCCGCAGAAGCTTTTGAGAGAACAAAGACATTTATTGATAATCTTTTAAAAGAAAATGAGAATGGATGTTTTTTAGTGACTACTCATCTTGGTTGTATACGGAATATTATTTCGTACCTTTTAGGAATGGGAATAGAAGGTTCGTGGAGATTTAGAATTGATAATGCAGGAATAAGTTATATAGAAATAAACGAAGGATTTGCAGTAATAAGTAAAATGAATGTATAATAGCAGTTGTGGTCTGTAAAGTTTATTATTCAGGGTATGCAGACCACAAACAGAGGAAGTGGATTTGTAAAGCTTTGAATAAAACCATGAAAAAGAAGTTTTACAAACCACTAGTTTTGGTGGAGGAAAGTCATTTTATGCAAAAGGTTGAATTAGAAAATAAATATTTCCTGGAAATGTTCCCTGAAATATCTGTAAATGAGAAATATAAGATGTTACTATCGAATGTAAAAATATATAAAATAAATGTATTTAGAAAATCCAGAACATTAGAGATTTGCACTATTTCCAAGGAGCTTATTAGTTCAAAAGCATTGTTTAATCTGGAGGAAGAGCTAAAAAAAGTTTTTCAATTAGATTCTGTAAAGATAAGTCCAAAGTTTGAAACCACATTGTCTTTGAAAGAAACGTTGGGAAAATATTGGCAAAGTATTATCTTAATTGTCAATAGTAAAGTGGCTTTGACAAAAGGCATTTTAAAGGATAGCAGCTGGAATATAGTTGAAAATAAAATAATTATAAACTTGAAAAATACAGGTGCACAAATTTTAAACTATCAAAAATGTAATAGCATTATTGAGAACATTATTAAAGACTATTTTTCATTTAACACAAAGGTAGAATTTAAAGATTTTGAGATTAACGGAAAAATAATTGACGAGTATATTGAATTAAAGGAATCAAATGAAGCACAGCTAATAAATGATACAGTGGTAATTGTAAATGAAAGTAAGATTGACAAAGGCAAAAATAATGATATTCCAAAGTGTACTGATAAGTGCGATAGAGGTGCAGTTATTATCGGCAAAACCTTTAATGATACTCAAATACCTATGAATGAAGTAACTCAGGATTCTGGACAAGTTTCACTTTGTGGTGATATTTTCAGAGTTGAATTCAGGGAATTAAGAAGCGGTAAGTTCATATGCACTTTTGATGTTACAGATTATACAAGCTCTATCACATGTAAATTTTTTGTAGACAAAAATGATGTTGACTTTATGAAAGAAAGAGTAAAACCAAATATTTCTGTAAAAGTTCGTGGAGAAGCTCAATATGATAAGTTTTCGAAAGAGCTTGGGGTATTTGTAAAGGATATAATAGAAGCTAACAGAGAATTTAAAATGGATACTGCTGAAGAAAAAAGAGTTGAATTGCACTTGCATACTCAAATGAGCTCCATGGATGGAGTAACAAATGTTAAGGATTTAGTGACAAGGGCTGCAAAATGGGGGCATAATGCTATCGCCATAACTGATCATGGTGTTGTACAGGCTTTCCCGGATGCCCATATTGCAGCTAAAAAAAGCGGAATAAAGATTATTTATGGTATGGAGTGCTATTTATTAGATGACAACGTACCTATTGTATATAATAAGAACAAATTTTCATTGGATGACGAATTTGTTGTTTTAGATATTGAGACTACGGGGCTTAACAAGGAAAAGGATAAAATAACAGAAATTGGTGCTGTAAAAATAAGAAATGGTATCATAATCGATAAATTTAGTTCATTTGTAAATCCAGAGGTTCCTATACCAAGCTTTATAACAAAACTGACAGGGATTACTGATGATATGGTTGAAGATGCGCCAACTATAGAGGCGGTACTTCTGGAATTTTTGGAATTTATAAATGGTACTGCACTTGTTGCCCATAATGCAACTTTTGATCTTGGTTTTATAAAGCATAATGCAAAGGTTATGGGGGAAAAGATTCATAATCCGATAATTGACACATTACAGCTTTGTAGGAAATTATTTCCCAATTTAAATAGATATAAGTTAAATATTGTAGCAAAGCATCTGGGGATTGTATTGGAAAATCATCATAGAGCTGTAGATGATTCAATGGCTACAGCAGAAATATTTATTAAATGCATTGAACTCCTAAAAGAAAAAGGTGCTGAAACTATTGATGATATTGAAAATATATTGGATGGAGAAATAGACTATAAGAAATCTAAATCTTATCATGCTATTATTCTGGTTCAAAATTACACAGGTTTGAAAAATTTATACAAAATCGTATCGGAAAGCCATTTAAAGTACTTCTACAAAAGACCTAGAGTACCTAAAAAACTTCTTATGAAATATAGAGAGGGTTTGATTTTAGGCAGCGCATGTGAAGCAGGAGAACTTTATAGAGGGATTCTGGAGAAGAAAGATGATAATGAATTATCGAAGATAATTAGATTCTATGATTATTTGGAAATTCAACCCCTGGGAAACAATGAATTTCTTGTTAATAGTGCGAAAGTTAGTGGAGAAGAGGAATTAAAAAAAATAAACAGAAAAATAGTCAGACTGGGAAATAGATTTGGAAAACCTGTAGTAGCAACTTGTGATGTTCATTTTATGGATCCAAGAGATGAAGTGTTTAGAAGAATTCTTATGGCAGGAAGAGGCTTTACTGATGCTGATAATCAAGCGCCTCTGTATCTTAGAACAACTAAAGAGATGCTTGACGAATTTGTATATTTAGGAAATGAAACAGCTTTTGAGGTTGTTGTAACAAATACAAATAAGATTGCTGACAGTATAGAAAAAATAATACCTATTCCGGATGGCACTTTTCCTCCAAAGATTGAAGGTGCAGAAGAAGAGATAAAAGCTTTGGCGGAGGGAAAAGCAAAAGAAATTTATGGAGAGGAGTTACCGGACGTAGTTAGAAATCAATTGGATAAGGAATTAAACTCTATTATTAAAAATGGATTTTCAGTTATGTATATTATTGCGCAGAAATTGGTTTGGAAATCATTGGAGGATGGCTATTTAGTTGGATCAAGGGGTTCAGTTGGATCGTCTTTTGTAGCAAATATGATTGGAATTACGGAGGTAAATTCTCTTCCGGCACATTATATATGCGAAAAGTGTAAATATTCAGAATTTATCACTGATGGAAGCATTGCTTGTGGGTTTGATTTACCGGAAAAGAACTGTCCAAATTGTGATAATCTTTTGAAAAGAGACGGTTATGATATTCCATTTGAAACATTTCTTGGCTTTGATGGAGACAAAGAACCTGACATAGACTTAAACTTTTCGGGAGAATACCAGCCAAAGGCCCATAAGTATACAGAAGAGCTTTTTGGTGAAGGTCACGTTTTTAGAGCGGGGACAATTGCAACAGTTGCTGAAAAAACAGCCTTTGGATATGTGAAGGGATACCTTGATGAAAGAGAAAAAGTGGTAACAAATGCTGAGGTCACAAGGCTGGTAAATGGATGTACAGGGATTAAGAGGACAACAGGACAGCATCCTGGAGGTGTTATGGTTGTTCCACACAATATGGAAATTTATGATTTTTGTCCAATTCAAAGGCCCGCTGATGATGTTAATTCCGATATTACTACTACTCATTTTGATTATCACTCCATTAGCGGAAGAATATTAAAATTAGATATATTAGGGCATGATGATCCTACAGTAATTAGAATGTTGGAAGACTTGACCGGGGTAAATGCTCAAACAATTCCTATTGGAGAGAGAAAAACAATGGGATTATTCAAAAATACTGAAGCATTAGGAGTGAAACCTGAAGACATCAATAGTGAGGTTGGAACTTTTGCCATTCCTGAGTTTGGAACAAAGTTTGTCAGACAGATGTTAGTAGACACTAAACCTACTACATTTGCAGAGCTTATAAGGATTTCAGGATTATCTCATGGTACAGATGTTTGGCTAAATAATGCACAGGATTTGGTTAGAGATGGAGTAGCCACCCTGCCGGAAGTTATTTGTACGCGTGATGACATTATGATATTTTTAATGCATGCTGGACTTGAACCTTTAACTTCATTTAAAATCATGGAAGACGTAAGAAAAGGGAAAGGGCTTAAAGAAGAGTATGAAAAAGCCATGAGAGAGAATAATGTTCCTGAGTGGTACATTCAATCCTGTAAAAAAATAAAATATATGTTCCCTAAAGCCCATGCTGCAGCTTATGTTATGATGGCCTTTAGAATTGCGTGGTTTAAAGTATATTATCCTGAAGCATTTTATGTAACATATTTTACTGTAAGAGCAGATGAGTTTGATGCAGATATTGTCACTCATGGTCAAGACAGAATTCGAAACAAGATAAAGGAATTAGAAAAGAAAGGTAATGAAATAACTCAAAAAGAAAAAAATCTCTTAACTATTTTAGAAGTTGCAAATGAAATGTATGCCAGAAGAATCAAATGCTTACCAGTTGATTTATACAAGTCTGACTCGGTAAAATTTCAAATAACCAGTGAAGGTATAAGACCAC
>CAYYEC010000198.1:6981-7445 GCA_964470745.1 uncultured Eubacteriales bacterium
CCATTAAATGCATTGCAAGGATTAGGTACTGCAGCAGCTCAAAATATCGTAGAAGCAAGAAAAAGCGGACAGTTTCTGTCGATTGAGGACGTAAGAATTAAATGCAAAATTTCAAAAGCTGTTATTGAAATTTTGCAAAACCATGGATGTCTAAGTGGAATGGCAGATAGTAATCAAATGAGTTTTTTCTAAAAATTGTATTAAAATAAACTTTGACAGGTGATAGGCAATGGGGAAAAGATTAAGTGGAATGGTTAAGAAGTAACTTTATTACTTCCCACAGCCTATTGCCCATTGTCCCTTACCTTTCCTTATGATATAGTAAGATATATATTTAAATTGGAGGATAAAATTATGGATGAATATATAAAGATACTTAATGAAATCAGAGATATACAAAAAGAGATACTTGCAAAGCAAGATGAAATATTAAAGAACACCTTTGAATTAAAGGAAGAGCAAAA
>CAYYEC010000199.1:0-7432 GCA_964470745.1 uncultured Eubacteriales bacterium
CTGTAGGGTCAAAATACCGATTACCAAGCAAAATATAATCATTAGTTTTTAAATTGTACAATACCATAGAGTCAACATACGGATTTATTTGATATATTTTATTTGCACTAATGCTAGCTTGAACTCTGGTCATATCATCATTGAAATACTGATTAAGATACGAATAAACATTTATATCCATCTGCAATAACAAATACAATTGATCCATTTCTTTATTCAAATTCTCAAAACCTATATTCATTTTATTAATGTTGGCTTTATATTCTCCACTCATTTGTTCAAATAAGCTCTTGGAATAAATATTGGAAAAAATCAACGATAACATAACAACCATTGCCATTGAATATACAATTATTGATATAAATAACTTTATATAATATTTATTTTTTACCCATCGTTTAATCATTATGTAACCTCCAATAATATATTTTATATTAGCATAAACAAGGTGAATCATCAACAATATTGATTCTTCCTTTTTTTACATCTATAGATTTCGCGTAAATTATTCTAATTAAAATTTAAGTTGTATTTAACTGTACTTAATTGTATTTAATAACCTATTGACAGAATTTAAATCCATGATATAATATATTATATTAAATTCAAGAGAATCTGGAGGACAAAATGAAGATTATTGATTTGTTTAAAAAAAAGAAGCCTGTAATTTCCTTCGAAATATTTCCACCTAAGCTAGATACACCACTTGAGAATATTTTTGATACATTGCAGCAATTCATTGAACTTAACCCGGATTATATTAGTGTTACATATGGTGCCGGCGGATCAAAAAAAGACAGAACTATAGAAATAGCTTCAAAAATCAAGAATGAATATAATATTGAAAGCTTAGCTCATTTTACCTGCGTTGGTCAGACCACTGATCAGGTAGATGCTCTTCTAAATAAAATGAGTGAAGAAAATCTTGAAAATATACTTGCCCTAAGAGGTGATCCTCCACTGGATCAACCAGATTTTGATTACAGTAAAAATACTTTTTGCTATGCAAACGAGTTGATTTCTCATATAAAAAGCAATAATTCATTTTGTATTTCAGCTGCTGCATATGTTGAGGGGCATGTAGATAGCAAAAGATTGAAAGATGATATGTTTTATTTAAAGCAAAAAGTAGATTCTGGGGTTGATTTTCTTGTAACTCAACTATTTTTTGATAATAGGATCTTCTATGATTTTTTAGATAAGGCTAAAAACTTAGATATAAATTGTCCTATAACACCTGGTATCATGCCTGTATTTAAAGCCGATCAAATTAAAAGAATTGCTCTACTCTGCGGTGCTTCCATTCCTGCAAAACTGGTTGTAATGATGGATAAATATGGTGAAAATGCTGAAGATATGAGAAAAGCAGGAATTGAATATGCAGCCAAACAGATTCGTGACCTAATTGATAATGGAGTAGATGGGATTCACCTCCTGACAATGAATAGACCAAAATCTACAAAGGAAATATTAATAAATTCAGGAATTATTTAATGATTAAACCCAGACAAAAACCTATCTTTGTCTGGGTTTAATCATTTTTAGATTCCTCCTTGCATTCAATCAATTCTTCCAATGTAGTATTAATATTATATTTTATTGCACCATCAATAATATCCTGCTCAGAAATTGTTTTAATTATTTTCAGATCGCTATCTACAATATTAATAAAATGAAATTTATCAAAATCAAGTCTTTTTATTATCTCCCCCAAGGATATATTTTTTAGAGCAACTACTTCTCTTACAGGATATATCCCCTTTTTTAAAATTCTACTTTTTCTTAAAAGTATATTTTTTATATTCACAGCAGATACCGACCTTCCCCTACTTAGTAAATTTAGAAAAATATAAATAGCAATGAGAATAAAACTATAGTTTATTTTATTCAATCTAGTCTGAATAACTATTATCGCAGTGAAGACAATCATTATAAAAACTGAAATATTTCTTGTACATCTTTCTGCATCGATTATACCCATTGAAAATACAAAAATTTCTCTTAAAATTTTCCCCCCATCTAAGGGTAGAATCGGAATTAAATTGAATACTGCCAAATATATATTAACAAAAATTAAAAAATCAAAATCAATTATTTCATTTAATAAGCTTCCTTTAAGTATATAACACAAACCTGTTAAGAAAAAATTAGAAATTGGTCCAATTGAATAAATTGCTATTTTATTTATATTACTACAATAGGATTCATTAATAGATATTTTAACTCCTACGGCTAATAACTTTAAGTAATATACCTTTCCTCCTAGCATTTTTGTTACAATAGCGTGAGCTATTTCATGTACAAATATAGATATATAAATAATAGCTACTTTCAGTCCATGCCCTGTAGCTGAAGCTACTAAAATTAAAAGTAAAAATGAATGACTGATTCTAATTTTTAATTCCATATATTTTACGATTTTAAATTATCATTAAAAAAACTCATTGGATCAACTATTTCTTTATTTTTATATACTTCAAAATGTAAATGAGGTGGTATTGAGTAAACTTCTCTTAAAACCATGCCTAATACTTCTCCTTTTTCAACTTTTTGGCCAACCTGTTTTTGTATCTCCTGACAATGACCATACAATGTTTCCAGTCCATCATCATGCTTGATTTTTATATATTTTCCATACTCCTCACTTTCGCCAACCTCAGTTATTTCACCACTCAAAACTGCCAAGACTTCCATATCTTTATCTACTTCAAAGTCAACACCACTATGAATATATATAGTAGAATCCATTTCATTATTTGAGTTGACAGTAAATTCTGCTACAATTTTTCCATCGATTGGCTTTGTAAAGCTTATTTGTTCTTTTTGTGATTCTTCCGTACTTAATATATTTTCTTCTACATCTTGATTTGTAGTCTCAATAGCATCTGGGTTCTCTTTACTTTTATATATACTAAATGCCTTAACCTTGTTTAATAAAGGATCAAAACTATTATTAATATCAGTTAATTTAAAATCATAAGATAATAATTTATTTACTCCGCTATTTAAATACTCACAAAAAGGTGTATTAATATTTTTAATAATACCTAAAGTTATAAGTATTAAAATACAAACAAGCACTTGAAGTACAATCTTTTCTAATAAGGTTTTTTCTTTAATATTATTGTGCCTTTTCCTTCTTACATCGTGGTTTCTTCTTGAATATCTCGGTCTTACAACAATCTCTTCCATAGCTATCACATCCTAATATTTAATCTTATCGTATATTAAAAACATACCTATAGATTAATTATATTTTTAGCTATCAAAAATTATTACACTCTTAACATTTGCGAAAATTTACAATGTATGCTATACTTCTATAGTTAGATGTGCTACTCTAAAGATGCTATATTAGGATTTAGGTAATATATAGACAGATGTGTAAGATTTGACGATATACGAATTATTAAATTAACGTTTATCATAAAACATATATATAATTTTATTGAGGTATTTGTATGGCAAGCGTGTTAGTTGTTGATGATTCAGATTTCATTAGAGATACTATTAAAAATATATTGATAAAGTCAGGTCATATTGTAATTGGAGAAGCATCAAATTTTAATGATGCATATTCCATATATGCTAATCTAACCCCTGATTTAATTACATTAGATTTGGTGATGTCAGATTCTGAGGATCTTTCATTCATAAATAAGTTGTTATCTGATTTTCCGGATGCAAAAATAATTGTCATAAGTGCAATAGCAAATAAAACCATAATTTTTGAAGCATTGGAAATTGGTGTTAAATCATACATAGTTAAGCCTTTCTCAGACTTTGAAGTGTTAAATGTCATCAATCAAGTTTTAATTTAGATCTCTTCTTTTACAACACCGCGAATAAATAAATATTTTGTCGAATTTACTCATATATTGTATACCATTCCATTATATAACTGGAATTAGAAAAATATATTTGCTATAATTTATTAATGAAAAGAAGGGTGGTTTTATATGAATACGCCTTCGGAGATACTTACATTTGATGATATAGATAGTATTTTTCTAGAAGATGAAGATATAATTAATCAAAATATTGAAACTGGTAAGTGGAAGCTACTGATTATTGATGATGAGGCAGAAGTTCATCGAGTGACGAAATTAGTTCTGAATAATTTTAAATTTCAAGAAAAATCATTAGAATTCATTAGTGCCTATTCGGCTTTTGACGCAAGAAAACTTCTTAGTATCCATGATGACATAGCAGTTATTCTCTTGGATGTAGTAATGGAAGAAGATGATTCGGGTCTTAAGTTAGTAAAATATATTCGTGAGCAATTAAATAATAGCTTAATCAGAATTATACTAAGAACTGGACAGCCTGGTCAAGCACCGGAAGAAAAGGTTATTCTAGATTATGATATAAACGATTATAAAGAAAAAACTGAATTAACTATCCAAAAGCTTTTTTCTACAATTGTAACTGCATTAAGAACTTATAATCACATTTATACAATTGAAAAAAATAGAAAAGGGCTAAATACACTCGTCGATTCATTTTCTCATATTTTTAGTTTACAATCTACCAAGGATTTTGCAAATGAAGTATTGAAGCAATTATGGTCTATTTTAGGCATAGGTACTCAACTCAGCCAGGATACTACATATGGACTTGCAGTTGTTAAAAATACTACTGGATTTAAAATCCTTTCATCAATTGGTGAGTATGGTAGTTATTTACATATAAGTAAAGAAGAATGTATCCCCATAGAAATAATTGATAAATTAAATGAATCTTATATAGTTGGTAAAAATATTTATAGTAATCAATACTTGGTCCTTAATATTCAAGGTATAAATGGTTTACAAAGCCTTATATATTTTTATGGATCTTTTAATATGGGAGATTTGGACAAGGATTTGTTAAATGTTTTTTGTTCAAATATTACTGCATTAAATGAGTCTATCCATAATTCTATTTTATATAAAACTGAAAAAGACCATAGAGTATTTACTGAAACTCTTTATAAACTGAATATGGAATTGACATCAACTTTAGAAATTAGAGAAGTTTTAGTAAGACTTTTAGAAAGTATACAATCGCTTGTACCCTATGATAGAACAGCAGCTTTAATTGAGAAAGAAAAGAATTTTGAAGTTATTATAAATTCTTTTGAAGAAAAACTTAGTAACTATTCTTCTGTTCTAAATTCAAAATGCTATAAAGTTATATCAAAGGTAGCTCGTTCTCGCATGCCTTTTTTAATTAAGAACACAGAAAATTTTTCTTTGTTCAGAGATCCATCCTGTCTAGGTATAGAGTCAAGTTCATTAATAGGTGTTCCTATTATATACAATATGAAGTTGTTTGCGATTATAGTTTTAAGAAGAGATATATCCCATCCATTTAATGAACAAGATGTAGATATTGTGAAAACTTTGGCAAACCAGGCGGGAATTGCCATAGAAAATGCTAACCTTTTCCAGAAAATTCGCAATAGAAATTCAAAAATTAATAATTTATTGAATAACGCTGGTCAGGGCTTTCTTACATTTGGTAAAAACCTTCTTGTAGATGAAGAGTATAGTAGTGAATGTGTTAATATATTTGGATTTGAAATTGATAATTATAAAATCTCAGATTTGGTGTTTATACAGGAAGATGATAAAAAATATCTTGAGAAAATATTACTAAAGCTTTTAGGAAATCCAAGCAAGTTAAATATTGATCTCTATTTTCCTTTATTACCAACTGAATTTAGGATAGGTTCAAAATTCATTCAAGCAGAGTTTAAACTAATTGATTGGATAAGTGATGATTCTTGTGAAAAATTTATGATGATTCTAACAGATATTACTGAAAGAAAAATGCTTGAAGATAAAATGGCAGAAGAAAAACTAGTTTTAAAAATGCTTTCCAATGCATACTCTAATGAGGATAGTATGAGATGCCAGATTAGTGATTTCTATGACTTCATTAATCATAATTTAAGCGAGCTATTTCAAAGTAATTTGCCTACGGAAGACTTAATCTACGAGGTTTTCAGGGCTATTCATACCTTTAAGGGAATCTTTAGTCAGCTTGTAATGGTACACACTGTTTCAACGTTAAATGATATAGAAAACACATTATCAGAATATATGAAAAATAACGAAGATAAAAATATTCTGTCTTTTCAAAAATTAATTCTATCTTTTGAATTAGAAAAGGTGTTGGACAAAGATTTGTCTATACTTACAAATACTCTTGGAAATAAATTTTTGAATACCAAAAGGACTGTTTCTATTGAAGAAAATAAGCTTTTAGCCTTAGAATTACAAGCTTATTCAGACTTATCGCCAGTTAATCATAATGAGATACTTGCTAAAATAAGGCATTTAAGATATAAGCCCTTTAAAACTATTTTAGAAAGTTATATAGGATTTGTTGATGACTCTGCTGAAAAACTGGGAAAATCAATTCATCCATTATCTATTGAAGGAGGCAGTTTTGAAGTTGATACAAAATGCTATTACAATTTTTCCAAATCTTTAGTACATATATTTAAAAATATCCTGGATCACGGGATAGAATATCCGTCTGAAAGGTCGGAAGCTTGTAAGCCTGAAATTGGAACTATTAAATGCATAATAGAGAAAACCGAGAATATCATTGGGATTTTAATCTCTGATGATGGAAGAGGTATTGATTTAAATCAGGTAAAACAAAAAGCTATTGAAAAGAATATGCTCTCATTAGAACAAACTGATAAATTATGTGAAGAAGAAGCAATTGCATTAGTTTTTAATAATGGGATATCTACCTTGAATAGCTCTACAGAATTTTCAGGTAGAGGTATTGGTCTTAGCGCTGTTAAAAATGAGATAGAAAGCCTTAATGGAAATATTAAAATTACAACTAGAAAGGGATTTGGAACTCAATTCCATATTACACTGCCAATCATAGAGTAAGGTTTTGTAAATTTCTACACTTTAAAATCAACTATAAATGTAGACCCTTGACCTTCTATACTTTCACACTTGATATCACCTTTTAGCTTATGGGTAACAACATTATGAATAATATAAATACCTAGTTCTGAGCCTCCGTAACTTCTGTTTGTTGTAAAAAATGGAGCAAATATCTTATCTACTATTTTTTTATCAATCCCTTTACCATCATCTGAATACTTGATTGATAAAGTCTCATAAGTTTTTTCAATTTCAATTTTTATGCTCCCATATTCTCCTTTATTATACCCGTGTTTTATAGAATTTATTATTAGGTTTGTTATTATCTGAAAAATAGCTCCAGGATAGGTATATACATCTAAATATATAAAATTTACGCTTACTAAAATTATAGATCAGTTGGCATCAGTTAATTTTTTAGAGATTTATATGCATTAACTAAGCCACCTGAAGACACCTTACCCTTTAAGGATTCCAGTTTTGTTGTACTATTTAAAATACGAATTTTAACTTCTTCTGGAGTTAAAGTCTTATCC
>CAYYEC010000200.1:0-7427 GCA_964470745.1 uncultured Eubacteriales bacterium
GGACTAAAATCAGATTCTATTAAAGATATTGATGAAGATGCTGATGGAAATATTTTAATAGGAACTACCAGTGGAATTGCGTATATTGATAACAATATGAAATTGCATTGTATTGATAATATCTGTTTGAATTCAGAGTATATCTATAATTTTGATACGGATGATAATGGTATTCTTACAGGAGTTACCTTGGACGGAGACATATTTATTATACATAATTTAACCTTAACAAAGTTTTATGAGAATACAGAGCTGGATTTTAGTAAAGTTAGGTCCGTTTATGCAGATGACAAGGCATCAGGAGTGGCTTATTTTGGTACCGAAAAAGACGAGATTATCAAGGTTGATTTTCAGAACGATATAAATAGTTATAAGACAATATCAGTAAAACCATTAAGCTGCATAAATAAGATATATGCATTAGACAATGAATATTTGTGGATATGTGCGGATAATGGAATAGGGTATATTGATAATAGCGGGAATTTTGTGGAAGTAGATGGGGGTGAATTTAATAATTCAATTGATGAGATGATTGTTGATTATGAAGGGAATCTGTGGTTTACGTCCTCTAGACAAGGTGTAATGAAGATTGTAAAGAATAGATTTAAAAATATCAGCTTGGAAGCAGGTTTACCGGATACGGTAACTAATGCAACAGCAAAGTACCAGGAAGAATTATACATAGGAACGGATAATGGATTATTTATATTAGATGATAATTATAATATTTTAGAAAATCAACTTACAGCTTTATTAAACAGAATAAGAATTAGATGCATTAAAGAGGATTCAAAAGGCAATCTGTGGTTATGTACTTATGGAGAATATGGCTTGATTAAGTATGATACTCAAGGTAATATAACAATATTTAATCAAGAAAATGGACTCAATTCTAACCGAATAAGATATATGATAGAGACAAATAGTGGAGATATTGTTGTTTCCTCCAGCGGTGGAGTTAATATTATCAGAAATGATAAGGTGGTTGATAGTTATAATATTGATGATGGAATTAAAAACACTGAAATATTAACTGTATGTGAAGGTGAAAATGGTATTATATATGCAGGAAGTGATGGTGATGGTATATACGTAATTGATAATGGTAAAGTAAGTTGTATTAATCAGGAAAAAGGATTGGAGTCAGATGTTATTTTAAATATAAAAAAAGATCCTGACAGAGAAGGGTATTGGGTAATTACAGGTAATTCAATTGCTTATATGTCGGATAATAAGGTTGATACAATTACAAAATTCCCATATTCAAATAATTTTGATATATTTTTTGGAGATAATGACAACATGTGGATATTAAGCAGTAACGGAATATATGTTGTTAAGGGAGAAAAATTATTAAAGAATTCTGATATTAATTATTCATTTTATAATATAGATAAAGGAATGCCGTCAAATGTAACCGCTAATTCAAAAAGCTATTTAGATAGTGATGGAACGCTATACATAGCGGGTTCTTCTGTTGTAAGCAGTATCAATATAAATAATTCTGATTTAAATACTGAAACTGTAAAAATATCAGTTCCTTTTGTGGCAATTAATAATGAAATAGTTTATTTTAAAAAAGGAGAAAAATTATTAGTTCCTAAAAATTGCAAAAGACTTACCATATATGGATATGTATTATCTTATACCCTTCAAGATTTTGAGGTGAAGTACTGCTTACAGGGTTTTGATGATGAAGATATGATTACTTCTAAATCTAAATTGAAACCCATAAGCTATACTAACCTTAAGGGAGGGGAGTATACCTTTCGTTTAGCTGCACGAAACAGTGAAACAGGAGAAATCGGGAATGAGATAACAGTACAATTCGAAAAAGAGAAGACTTTTTTGGAAACTACCTGGTTTATATCAGTTGTCACAGTGGCACTCATTATGATTATTGTTTTTATAAGCTATATATATGTAGAAATTAGAAATAAAGTATTAATAAAAAAACAAGAGGAAAACAAAGTATTTATTAATCAGATTATTAGTGCGTTTGCTAAAATAATAGATGGTAAAGATCAGTATACTAAGGGTCATTCTTTCCGTGTTGCAGAATATACTTCTTTAATTGCACAAAATATGGGATATACAGAGGAACAGACAGAAGATATACATAATATTGCATTGCTTCATGATATTGGTAAGACTGCAATTCCGGATGCAATACTTAATAAAACGGATAAGCTTACAGATGATGAATTTGACATAATAAAACAGCATGCTTCCAGTGGATATGATATATTATCTGAAATCAGTATTTTTCCGGATATATCATTAGGTGCAAGATTTCATCATGAAAGAGTGGATGGGAAGGGATATCCATCGGGAATATCTGGTGAAGAAATACCTATGATATCCAGGATGATTGCAGTTGCTGATACATTTGATGCAATGAATTCTTCAAGACCGTATAGAAAAAAGCTTTCTTTGAGATATATTGTGGAGGAGCTTCAGAGAGTAAAGGGGACTCAATTGGATAAAAATATTGTGGAAGTGCTACTAAAACTTATTGAGGAAGGTAAAATAGAAAATAATTTCATATAATTCAGAAATAGTCAAAAGAATTCAAGTGAGTTCAGATGTGGCTTTATTTACTTTTATTTACATTTGACATGTGAATTTATATATTGTAAAATCTTTTCAAATAAAATGTTTAACTAATAATATAATTGTGGACATTTCTATAATTAAGGTTTAGAATAATTGATAATATAAATTGGTTTATGAAACTATATATAACGCTACTGATATATTACATAATTTATATTTTAACAATCTAAAGGATTAAGTGCGAAACATATACAATAAAATTTCAATAAATATAAAACTATAAGGGTAAATAAAACTGAATTCTAATGAAAGGAGAATGAAAATGGCGTATTTCTATAATGAGCCTTCGAGAACATTTAATGAATATCTGTTAGTACCAAACTTAACTAGAAAAGATTGTTTTCCGGACAATGTTAATCTAAGGACACCAATTGCAAAATTTAGTAAGGAGGAGAAGCCTCCTATTGAAATTAATGTCCCTGTCGTATCAGCAGTAATGCAATCTGTTTCAGATCATAATATGGCCATAGCATTAGCAAGATGTGGAGGATTATCATTTATATTCGGGTCACAAACAATTGAACAGCAAGCTGAAATGGTGAGAAAGGTAAAAAAATATAAATCTGGTTTTGTAGTTAGTGATTCAAACCTAAGACCCGAAGATACTTTGAAGGATGTAATCAATCTAAAAGAAAAAGCGGGGCATTCAACTATTGCTATAACTGAAAATGGCGAACCAACAGGTAAGCTGCTGGGTATAGTAACAAGCAGAGATTATAGATTAAGCAGGGCGTCACTAAATGATAAAATAAGTGATTTTATGACTCCATTTTCTTCGCTTATCTATGGAACAGAAGGTATGACTTTATCAGAAGCAAATGATATGATTTGGGAACATAAACTAAATTGCCTTCCAATTGTAGATAAAAATCAAAATTTATTATATTTTGTATTTAGGAAAGACTATGATAGCCATAAAGAAAATCCTAATGAACTTTTAGATGCAAATAAAAGATTAATGGTAGGAGCAGGGATAAATACAAGAGATTATAAAGAGCGCGTTCCTGAATTAGTTAATGCAGGAGTAGATATTTTATGTATTGACTCATCTGATGGGTTTTCAGAGTGGCAGGGTGAAACATTAAAATATATAAAGGAAACTTATGGAAGTGATGTTAAGGTCGGTGCCGGAAATGTTGTTGACAGAGAAGGTTTCAGGTACCTTGTTGAAATGGGTGCTGATTTTGTAAAGGTAGGTATTGGAGGCGGCTCTATTTGTATTACCAGAGAACAAAAAGGAATAGGGAGAGGCCAGGCAACAGCAATTGTAGAAGTTGCAAAAGCCAGAGATGAGTATTTTGAAAAAACAGGTATATATGTTCCTATATGTTCAGATGGTGGTATAGTACATGATTATCATATGGTTCTTGCATTAGCAATGGGTGCTGATTTTGTAATGCTGGGAAGATATTTTGCTAGATTTGACGAAAGTCCTACAAGAAAACTAAGAGTAGGTACAAACTTCGTTAAAGAATACTGGGGAGAAGGATCCAATAGAGCTCGTAATTGGCAGAGATATGATAATGGCGGAGAACAAAAATTAGAATTTGAAGAAGGTGTTGACTCCTATGTGCCATATGCGGGTAAATTGAAAGATAATTTGGATACTTCTCTGAGTAAAATAAAGTCAACTATGTGTAGTTGCGGATCAATAACATTAGAAGAGCTTAGAAGAAATGCCAGGATTACATTAGTATCATCCACTAGTATAATTGAAGGTGGAGCACATGATGTTATTTTAAAAGAAAATAATATATCTTCATAAATATAATAATAAAACATAAAAATGAAAGAATCAGACTAATGTGCTATTTAAGTCTGATTCTTTCATTTTTATAAATATATAAGCATAGTTATTAGTGAAGGATTAAATTAAGAAGGATAAAAGTATGGCTGATTTTGCTTTAATAGTTTCTCAAGTGGATAAACCTGATACAGAAGTTAAAGTGAACTTTTTTTTGAGACTCATCAAATGGCTTCAAAATATTTTTAAACCTAAAAAACAACCTGCAATCTTTAAAATGAAATTGTTTGAGGATTTAAACGGATATGTAATAGATTTACCGGACTTAAAAACCGGGATGAAAAAGCTAAATAAAGTTAATTATGAATACATAAGCAAAGTCAAAGAGGATAATGATATTTGTGCATTTATAACATATGAAGATTCAGGTGGTTTAAATGATTTAAAAACAATCTCAAAAAAGAAATTTAGTTGTAAATATCTTTACAGAGCATTAATTGTAGATCTATTATATGAGATATATAATCATAAAGGAATTGATATTTCTCAATTGGATATTGTAATAACGCAAGGAACGGATAATAAAGCATTATTTGCTATGATTAGCTTGTTAGCCTCTTATATTAAGTGCATAACAATTTTGTCAACAACAGGCGAAGATATAAGTGAAGAGGTAAATGATATATTTGAGCAAACCGGATTATCTATTGGAATTAGTTCTAATAATATGAGTTGTATTAAGAATGCAAATATTATTATTAATCTAGGGGGACTAGAAGAAATAATTGCTACAAATCACATAAATTCCAAAGCTATTATAATTAACTATGATAATAGTGAGATGAACACATATCATAATGAAAGTGTAATAATAAACGGGCTAAAGTTCAACTTATCACATGTATTATGTGATAAGATAAATAATTTATGCTATGAATTTTTTACCCGGGAAGAACTTGCGGAAATGATAATAATTAGTAAAATGGGAGCGCTGGATAAATTGGATAGTATAATTTATGATCCTAAGCTTATGAAGAATTTATCAAATGAATTTAGAAAAAACAATTTTTCTATATCTGGATTCATGGGTAGAAGAAATATTTTAAGTGTAAAAGATATTAAAGTAAACTGATATATTAAAAAAATACCTCGAATTGAATAAAATCACATAGTTGGCACATTAAATATATAATTTATGTTTTTTCGCAGTATTCTTGACAATAGATATTTGGTAGTCTATAATTAGAAAAAAATCAAAAAAGATACTATGTCCAAAAAGGTAGATTTTGGCTTAAATATTGTTTGTGTCTATATATAAATGAAACAATTTTTGAGAAATGAGAATAAATTATATGTTAATACATATATTATCTACACAAAATTTTTAAGTAAAGGAGAGGCTTCAGATGAGTACTAAAGAAGTTATTTTGACATATGAAGGTCTTAAAAAACTAGAGGGAGAGCTTGAATACCTAAAGGGTGCCAAGCGAAAGGAGATTGCAGAAAGGATTAAGCAGGCGCTTTCTTTTGGAGACATTTCCGAAAACTCTGAATATGACGAAGCCAAAAATGATCAAGCTCAAAATGAAGGTAGAATTGCTCAGTTAGAAGCAATGCTAAAGAATGCAAAAGTCATTGATGAAGATGAAGTAAATACTGATAAAGTAAGTCTTGGCGCACATGTCAGACTTTTTGATATAGAGTTTGATGAAGAAGTGGATTATCATATTGTGGGTTCTACAGAGGCAGACCCAAGTAATTTTAAAATATCAAATGAGTCACCTGTTGGAGCTGCTTTAATTGGTCATAAAGTTGGAGATGTTGTTGAAGTTTTAGTTCCCGACGGAGTTATTAAATTTAAGATTTTACAAATTCACAAATAGTAGTTGTAATATCCGAGGTAAATAATATATAATAAACAATAACAGTTTACATACTAATGTAAGCTGTTATTTAGTTTCTTGGAGTGACAATGAAAGAAACAAAATTAAATACCTTCAAATGGTATGAAATTTTTTTAATATACATTTTTGGGGAGGCAAACTAATGTCGGAAAATAATGAATTAAATAATGAATTACAGGACCTGAATGAGATTTTAAAGGTTAGGAGATTGAAGCTATCTGATCTACAAAACAAAGGCAAAGATCCTTTTAAAATTGTTAAATATGAAGTTACTACTTCTACATCAGATGTTACAGAGAAGTTTGAAGAAATGGAAGGAAAAATTGTTTCTATTGCGGGAAGGTTAATGTCGAAAAGAGGAATGGGTAAATCGAGTTTTTGTGATGTTCATGATAGAGATGGAAAGGTACAAATATATGTTAGAGTAAATGAAGTAGGCGGAGAAAGTTATGAAGAGTTTAAAAAATTCGATATAGGTGATATAGTAGGGGTTAAAGGAGAAGTATTTAAAACACAAAAAGGTGAAATATCAGTAAAAGTTAAAGAAATTACATTGCTATCTAAATCTTTACAGCCATTACCTGAAAAGTGGCATGGTCTAAAAGATGTTGATATGAGATATAGACAAAGATATGTAGATTTGATAGTAAATCCTGAGGTTAGGAAGACTTTTGTAACTAGAAGTAAAATCATCAAATCCATAAGAAGTTTCCTTGATAATAGAGGTTTTTTAGAAGTAGATACTCCACTTCTAAATACAATACCAGGTGGTGCTACTGCAAGACCATTCATAACTCACCATAATACGCTTGATATGGATTTATATCTTAGAATTGCGCCGGAACTATACCTCAAACGCCTAATAGTTGGTGGACTTGAAAAAGTGTATGAAATGGGTAGAATGTTTAGAAATGAGGGAATGTCCATAAAGCATAATCCTGAATTTACACTTATGGAAGTTTATGAGGCATATAATGACTACAAGGGTATGATGGAACTTACTGAAAATCTTATTTCAAAAGTAAGTCAAGAGGTGCTTGGAACAACTATTATTGAATATCAGGGGCAAGAAGTAAATCTCACTCCACCCTGGAAAAGAATGACTA
Source organism: uncultured Eubacteriales bacterium (assembly GCA_964470745.1). Lineage (GTDB taxonomy): Bacteria > Bacillota > Clostridia > DSM-8532 > CAYYEC01 > CAYYEC01. The sequence goes on from CAYYEC010000200.1 coordinate 7,374, forward strand.
TGACTGAAGCTGTTAAAGAATTTTCTGGAATAGATTTTGAAGAAGTTGATGGAG
>CAYYEC010000201.1:0-1732 GCA_964470745.1 uncultured Eubacteriales bacterium
TATTATTTTGCAATATTTGAATAAGGAATGTAAAATGTTTATTGCAAAAAATATAGTAAGGTCTAGTAATTTTAATTATAGATGGTATAATATATTTAAGGTTTATCGAAAGGATGATACAGATGACTGAATTTGAAAAAATTATTTTAGAAGAGTTTAAGGGGTTTAAAGAAGAATTAAATAGTTTAAAAAAAGAGTTTAAAGAAGAATTAAATAGTTTAAAAGAAGGTCAACAACAATTAAATAATAGGTTAGATAGTCTGGAAACCAAAGTAGACTGTCTAAATGAACAGCTGGATCAACATGAAGCTATGAATGCAAGTAGACATTTGGAATTCATGAATGAAATTAAAGACTTAAGAAAAGATATGACAACAGTAGAAGTTGTTACCGCAAGCAATTATGCAGATATAGTAAAATTAAAGGCTGTAAGATAAAAACCGATTCTCAAAAAAAACCTAATCCGGCAAATTTTAGTCCCGTTTCACCTTGTAGAAATCTTAAGGATACCTTTCATACCGTAATTACAACAAAAACCCAGAAGTCTTTTGAAAAATCATTCTGGGTTTATATACCGTTTAAGTATTATTTCATAAAATCCAAATTCTCATCATCACCAAACAAAACTTTTATCACATTTAAAACATCTTCATCTACAACACTATAGCATATTTCCAAGCCATTTCTTACACCTTCTATTATCCCTGCAGCTTTTAGCTTGGCGAGATGCTGAGAAACTGTAGATTGCGGAATATCCAAGCATTCTTGAATTTTTGTCACATTACAGGTATTTTCTATCAATCCCTTTACAATACATAATCTTTGAGGATGAGCCAAAGCTTTTAATTTTTCAGATTTACTTTCATAAAACTTTAAATCAATCATTTGCATAACTCCTTTTCTTTTGAAAAAATTATATTTAAAAATAATTAAAAGCAGCTTGCTATAAACTAAGTGGTCTGTAACGCATATTGCTCAAAACATGCATACCACAAATCAAGGAAGTAGATTTGTAACACTTTAAATAAAACCATGAATCAGAGGCGTTACAAACTACTAAAGTATATAGTTTTTCATAAATCCAGCTCATCCCATAATTTAAACACTTTGTATTGCAATCATAATTTAAGGGACAAGGAATCTATATAAATAGTGACATATCAGATTCTTCAGCACTTCCAAGGAAAGTTGCAACTCCTCCGATAGTAACACCATCAATTAATTCTTCCTTTTTAATTCCCATAATATCCATAGACATATTACATGCAACCAAATTTACTCCATTTGATTTAGCTTGATTGATAAGTTCTTCTAATGAAGCTACATTTTTCTTTTTCATTAGATGTCTTATCATCTTGCCTCCAATGCCGCCCATATTCATTTTTGATAAAGTCAATTTTTTAGATCCTCTAGGCATCATAAATCCGAACATTTTGGAAATGATATCTTTCTTTACCTTTACTTTATCAGTTTGCCTTAAAATATTCAAGCCCCAGAATGTAAAAAACAGTGTTACCTTCCTTCCCATTGCCGCAGCACCATTTGCTATTATAAAAGTAGCAATGGTCTTATCTAAATCATTACTAAATACTACCATAGTTTTGTCATTTTTGCTAGATACTTTTTCTACTTTTTCTGTCTGTCTTTCTTTTTTTATTACAGCACTAAAAACCTTATTTTCAAACTTTAAGCTAACCAGTCTATTACCTGTTTTTTCACACCAGGTTTTAAT
>CAYYEC010000201.1:1742-7427 GCA_964470745.1 uncultured Eubacteriales bacterium
GATCAGTAGCTTTAACACTAAGAATCTCACCATAATTCATTGATTTCACTGCATTATAAACTTGTAAAATAGGTCCTGGACATTGCAATCCACAAGCATCAACAGTTATATCTACATCTGCTTTACACCCATCTGTTCCACAATCAATAGGAACAATATCATCACTTTTTGTAATTTTATCGTATTCATATATATCTTCGTTTCCTTGTTTTTGTATAGCTAACTCATATGTTAAATAGCCTCCACTTAAATTCCTAACTTTATATCCATATTGTTTTAATATCCTGGCAGCTACATAACCTCTTAATCCAACCTGACAGAATATCATTATCTCTTTATCTTTAGGTATTTTATCAAGATTTGTTCTCAGATCATCTAAAGGAATGTTTACTGAACCTTTTATTGTTCCAAGGTCATTTTCCATTTCATCTCTTACATCAAGCAGCATACTCTTTTCCATATCAAGACCATCCAAATCATGCCAATGAAAAATTTCAATATCACCCTTTAAAATATTTGATGCTGTAAATCCTGCAATATTTACAGGGTCCTTAGCAGATGAATAAGGAGGTGCATATGCCAGTTCTAATTTTTCTAAATCGTAAACAGTCATTCCAGCACGAATTGCAGTTGCAATAACATCCAAACGCTTGTCAACTCCATCATATCCTATGATCTGAGCACCAAGTATAACTCCCTTTTCCTTCTGGAATATTAATTTCATAGACATGGGAATTGCACCAGGATAATACCCAGCATGAGATGCTGAATGAGTAAATGATTTTTCATAATCAATTCCATATCTCTTCAGTACCTTCTCATTATTACCGGTTATTGCAACAGTTATATCAAAAACCTTAACTATTGAAGTCCCCTGGGTACCTGAATATGTTTCTTCTGTGCCAAAAATGTTATTTGCTACAATTCTTCCTTGCTTGTTTGCAGGCCCAGCTAACGGTATTAACGCAACTCCACCATTTATATAGTCTTTAACTTCAACTGCATCTCCTACAGCATAAATATCTGGATCAGTTGTACGCATATGATTATCTACAAGAATACCACCTGTTTTGCCAAGCTCCAATTCAGCTTCTTTAGCAAGCTTTGATTCTGGTCTTACACCTATCCCCATAATTACCATATCAGCTTTTAAGCTTTTTCCACTACTTAGCTCAATAACTGTATAAGTGCTGGTATCAACAAATGATTTCACAGCATCTTTTAAATAGAATTCCACATTTTTAGCCTTCATGTGTTGGTGAACTATTGCAGCCATATCATAATCCAATGGACCGATAACATGCTCCGCTAATTCAACCACTGTTACTTTAACCCCTCTAGAATGTAGATTTTCAGCCATTTCAAGACCAATAAAACCAGCTCCGACTACAACTGCTCTCTTTGGCTTCATTGTATCAACAAAATCCTTTATTTTATAAGTATCTGGAATGTTCCTCAATGTAAATATTCTCTCCGAATCTATACCCGGTAAATTCGGCTTTATCGGGTCAGCTCCCGGTGATAAAATTAGTTTGTCATAGCTTTCTGTGTAAGTCTTATTATTGATGCTATCAAAAACTTCAACTAACTTATTCGTTCTATCTATCTTTATTACTTCATTGTTCACTCTCACATCAATATTAAATCTAGCTTTCATTTTTTCCGGCGATGTTACAACAAGTTTGTCTTTCTCAGTTATAACCTCTCCTATATAATATGGAAGCCCACAATTTGCAAATGAGATATATTCACCTTTTTCAAATAAAATAATTTCAGCGTTTTCATTTAATCTTCTTAATCTTGCAGCAGCACTCGCACCACCTGCAACTCCTCCGACAATTAAAACTTTTTTGACCATGAAAATCCCTCCAATTTAAATCCTAATATCGATATATATTAATAATTTTATATTTGTATATTATAATACTATAATACACTTTTATGTTTGTCAATACTTTAACAAACTTTTCCTAAAATAAAAATCAATAAAACCCACAAAAAAGCAAACTCGATATTGAGTTTGCTTTTTTGTTATTTGGGGTTGTATTCTTTGGGGTCAAAATATAAATTGGTTTAATTAACTTTTAAATTTAAGGTTCCATATAATATTATAAATTTACTTCCTAACTTACTGCTTGTACATTTTCTGGAAAAATTGATTTTCTAGTAATATAGTTAAGAAAGTATTCCAATCTTGTACTGGAAATAACTATACTATTAACAATCAATAATATAATTTACTAATTTATATATACCCATAAATTTATCTTTAAACATTATTTTTTTAATTATTTAAATTATTATAAATAGATAAAAGACTATTGAAAATAGTAATTCTCAATAGTCTTTTGCTTGTTATTCAATTTTATTAATTAACTATAATAATTTCTGCCTTTCCTCCGAATTTATATGATTTATTTAAATACACAGATATTCTACTATAATCTTCGTCAGTCTTAATATCATTTACTCCCTTTAATTCATATGTTCCATCACTTTTAGTAAAGTAAATTGATATACTAGAATCAAATTTATATATTTTAGAATTAAGTTTTATCCTACTGGTATCAATAGCATCGGCTTTTGATGATTGTGCCCAAGGGTTTTCAATATCGTAGATTGACAGAATCTTGTCATTAATAAATTTAACCTTCACCACCGATCCCCTGATTATATCTTTGTCATAATAGTGACTTACATACTCTTTGCCGTCAATTAATATTCTATAAGTATAAGTTGTACCTGTATTTGGATTTGAGTCTGTTTTAATATCCTGCACAACACCTAATCTATAGTTTTCATCAAAAATATTGTTTAGCACGATAACATTTATATCTTGAAAATCACCGACTTTATTCATATATAAAATTTTCCCTGAAGGTATAGTACCATTAGGCAAACTTGACCATTTTACCAAATATGCATCTGAATCGCTGCCTGAAACATCATTAACCATATTAAATATTTTTACATTATCTGAAATATAATTTGAGTCTATTTGTCTTTCATCCCTGTTAATTGTATGTTCATGGCTATCCCCATAATCAATTTCTTCAAGTTCTACAGTATCAAGGTCATCTTTATCAGTAGCTTCACTTACTATTTGATATTTCACTAAATCACCATCAAACCCAAGTGTATTTTTATTTAACTTATATGTTTTTTTAGTCCCATCAACATGTAGTAAAGTAACATAATATTTTTTAGTTCCTAAATCTTCTATGCTTTGTGAAATTTGACTATAATTATTAATTACCAGTGCAAAATTCGAATTATCTTCACCACCATTATCAACCAAATCTATAACTTTCCCATCATATCCACGCAGCGCTATAATACTATTATTTACCGAAAATGTTCCATTACTGTTAATTTTGGATATATCCATTTTATCACTTAAATCATAATCTACATCATCTATCTGTATTGTTTTAGGAGATACTTTGTTCGGAAGGATATTTGTAATTTCTCCTTCAACTTTTGAATCTGTAACTAAAATATATTTATTCTTTCCCCAAATATCAGAAACTTGGTAAGCAACATCTAAATCTTCTATTTGGTTAATATTTATAATTTTTCCATCCTTAGTTATTTTTGTATTGTCTGAAATAACAATATTCCCAATTTTATTAAGAGTCGGATCAAACTTTAAAGCAATTTCAGGCTTACTGTACATAGGGTCTACTATAACTCCATATTCATATCCACTTGTATCTTTATCACTAAATAAAATTATAGAGGAGTTAACTTGTAGTATATCGGAAAGGTTGTCATACTTTTGAACTTCACCTTGATGATAATAGGTTGTCTTGTCAGGTAATTCCAAAGTTTTTGATTTGCCGTTTTCTAAATATGACACTGTTGTTCCTATAGCGTTTCCAACACTAATATTAGCATATTTTCCAACTTCGCCAAAAACATTAACAATTTTATCATTTTCCAATTTAACTTGATATTTTTTACCAACTTCAAGTAAAGCATCATTAGAATCCAGATAATATATACCGTTATTTGTCAATATCTGATTCTCAGCCAAACCACCTAATGTTTTTGAATTTCCGAGAACTATACATTCTATATATAAGCCTGACTCATCCCCAAAAGTTTTATTCCGGTCAGTTTTAATATTTGTATTTAACAGGTTATCAAGCATTACTACCGCCATCCATCTTTTTATGCCATCATTGCTACTTAAATTTATTCCGTCAACAAGTCCTAATGATTTTGCTTTCCCGATATAATTATTTGGCCATAGTCCTGAAATATCAGCATCTGAATATCCTAAAGCTTTAACCAGAACAGTACAAGCCTGAGCAAATGTTATATTTTCTTCAGGATGAAACTTTCCGTCCAGCATACCTGTAACAAAACCATGCTCAATAGCTACATTAATATAACCTGCTGACCATCCATTTGGATTAATATCTGAAAATATTGATGATCCTTTTAAATATTCCGAATCATCCTGTAGTCCTGAAGCAACTACTATAGTTTTAGCAAACTGTTCTCTAGTAATATATCCTTTGGGATTAAAATCACCATTTCCATTTCCTGAGATAATTCCAAGAGAAACCAAATGATTAAGAGCATCTATATAGTCAGAATCTTTCGGAACATCGTTAAATGCACTAACCCCTATCGTAGAAGTACACAATAATATAATTGCAAGTAATAATAAAGTAATTCTGTATCTTTTCAAAGTTATCTACCTCCAGTTATTTTAATTTGCAGTTAACGGTTGACAGCTTAGAGTGGTAAAATACCTTAACCTTATTCTTTGTATAATAATTTTTGGTTCATTAATCTTACGTATTTAGCTAACTGTCAACTGCCAACTATCTTTTATTCATACCTAAGTGCTTGTATTGGATTTAGCTTTGAGGCTTTATATGCAGGAAACATTCCAAAGATTACTCCAACAACCAATGATATTCCAAAGGATCTAACCATCCATGTAATGGAATATACCTCAGGGACTATTCCCAATCCTCCAAAAATAAATTTTATTATTCCTATACCCAATAATACACCGATTACACCACCAATACCTGTAACCATCAATGCTTCTATTAGAAATTGTATCAATATGTTTTTGTTTTTTGCTCCGATGGATTTTCTAATACCAATTTCTCTCGTTCTTTCCGTTACAGAAACCAGCATAATATTCATTATCCCTATTCCCCCAACAAGTAAGGAAATAGTAGCTATTCCTCCTAATATAAGCATCATTTGTGTTGAAACATCATTTAAAGTCTCAACCATCTGGGCTGAATTAAAAACTCTAAAAGTATCCGAACTTTTATATATTTCTGTCAAAAATTCAGTTAATTTTTCCATTACGCTATCATTAAATTCTTCACTGGTAGTCAAAACTGAAAAATTATTAATTCTTGATGACCTCATTAATCTTTGAGCAACAACAACAGGAATAATTACCTGGTCATCATCTCCACTATCCTGGCCATTATCAATCTCTGTTAAAACACCAACAACTTTAAATACAGTTCCGTTAATCTTTATTTGCTTACCAATTGGATTTTCGCCTTTATAAATATCATTCACGATGGCTGTTCCAATAATTGCTACATTTTGACGGTAATCGTTATCCAAATCAGTCAAAAACCTTCCATTTTGCACACTTAAACTTCTAATATTTTCATATGCCGGTGTTGTACCAACCAAAGA
>CAYYEC010000202.1:0-7413 GCA_964470745.1 uncultured Eubacteriales bacterium
TTGCTCATCAGAAGCCTTTATATCTATAATTAAACTGTTTAATACCTGACGTTCACGCTCTAGTTCTGCATTTATCTTTTTCACTATGTTCTCACGTCTTTAGTATTGAATTAATAGATGTATTGGTGTAGGTTTAGCTTTCGTTCTTTGTAGAACCTCGACATCAAACTATAAGATGAGTTAAAATATTACTTCCTCTTTTTCGCGTAGACCAATAAGTATTATGTCTGGCGGCAAAAATTTAGAAGAAGTTATATTTTAACGATTCCATAACAATTTTTCCTGCCCCCACACCTTTTGCCATGAGTGGGTGAAAATGAGCTCGGTCAATTTTCATATCCCTGTTATTGGTTTTTCCTTTACCAAAATAATCCCTATGTTTACTGTATTGTTAAACAGTTTTTTAATTAAACAAATTGTTTAATTAAACTTATTGTATATTAACAAATTGTTTAAGTCAATATTAATTCATCATTTTGTTAAAAATATTCTAAACATTGTGTTAAAGTGATATAATTTAATTTATCTATGTTTTACACTAAAGGTAGGTTGAGTATGAAGTTATCAAATAGGATTCGAGAGTTACGTGAAGAAAAAAACTTAACTCAAATAGAGTTAGCAAAAAAATTTAATATAACCAGTGCTTCAATTTCTCAATATGAATTAGGAAAAAGATTTCCAGACCAAGAGACTTTAGAAAAACTTGCTGACTATTTTAACGTTTCAATTGACTATCTTATAGGTAGAAGTACTGATAGGACTTCGTTTATAGGTAATAATCCCAAAAATTTTATTTCTTCCAATATGGAATTGTTAAAAGGTGATATGACTTGGGAAGAGATGTCCAATGATATTTCTGTTAAAACAAATAGGCCGAGCATGGCAGAATATTATAACCCAAAATATTTGAAAAACCTTGCCGACGGTAAAGAAAACCCTCCATATCCACGAATTTCCATGCTTGCAATGTATGCAGGTGTTCATCCTGATTTTTTCTATAGGGAAAACACCAAGAAGGACTTGAAAATAGCTCGTCAACAATACAAATCAGATATGGAGAAAAAGCACCTTAGTAAAGAAAAGCAAGACTTTGTTAATGATCCCGATAATGATATTTACATAGAATTTGCTATGAAGATGAAAGAGCAGGGGATTAATCCAAAAGATGTTAAGGGATTTGATTTAAAATTTGAGATATAAAAAAATTTGAAAAAATCTACTTGCACCCAGTGGTAAATATAAAATATGTGATATAAAATTATTCAAAACATAATTCCACATTTTATATGATTGAAAGTGGAATTACTATTGATAATTAAATTAGGCAAAACAAATAGGATGGTAGGCAGGAAGCATAAGAACCGTCAAATTGTTTGAAAACTCCATATTTTATTATTTATACACGATACTGTTTATAATTGGAAACAGATAAGTTTATTAGTTAAAACTGTTTTATTCTGCTAATAAACTTTTTTAATACATTTTGGCTCCTTTGGCTGATAAATAAGAAAGAAAGTAGCTGTACCGGCTACTGTTGATGCTAAAAATAATAAAAATGCTGATACAAGACACCACATTTTAAAATTAATTTTCATATATTTTATCTCCTTGAATTTTTGAGTTCTTCTCTTATTGCCATTATATCACTGCCATGCTTGTCTAGCAAGCTCTCAAACCATTCAATATTATGATTTATATTCATATTTTCTAAATTAATTTTTTTAGATGTTTTCACAGCATACATTAGTCCAAATATGTAAAATCCTACAACAGCTAACAATATAACTACCATATAAATAAAATCATTAAAATTTAAAATTTTAAACTCTCTTATAAAGAATTGAAGTCTATCGGTAGTGATAATAGAGGCACAAAACAATGCTAAATTAGCGGAAGTCAGTTTCTTTATTATACTTAAAGTAAATATTCTAATTTTATCACATCTGACTAATGGAAATGGCATTTTATATAAACCTATACATGCAATAAACTGCAAAAATCTGCTGGGTAAAGTATATAAAATCATATTTGGAGTATTGAAATAAATATCTATTAATCTATTGTAATCCATTCCCTTTAAATAACTAACAAATAAAAAACTGCCAAAGTCCATAAATAAAAATCCTATTATTGCTATTAAATGTCCTATTAAGACTCCATACCAGGCTTTTTTAAATATAATTGAGTAAGTAATTAGAAAAAATACTATTTGTAATATTACCATTTGTGGAATTTGTTCCAATAAAACATGTGTCAAATTTGTAAACAATGCTGTCAGGAGGGTAGCTGCAACAATTTTTATTAAATTCTGCCTGTTTCTAAAGTTTAAAATTTCCTTATATCCTATAGTCAGCATTACCATTAATAATAAGAAAAACTCCTCTGGTATACTTATTCCTAAAAAATTTACTAACCCAAATTTAATCATTATCTCTTACCTCCGAAATACATCTAACGTAAACATATTAAAAACCAATAAAAACAATGCAGGAATCATTATAATATCTCCAATGCTTACCATTTGCATTCCATAAGCCAATATCTCCGGTGGATGGATTACATCTGCCAAAAACGGCAATTTAGTTGTTTTAGTCAATGCTGCATGGTTGAAGTCCAAGCCCTTTAGTAAAAACTCTATCTCACTCTCCTGCAATAGTGTTACATCAACAGGCATCTTTCCACCGTTAGCAAGTATGACAACTCCATTTAATGTCCCAGCTGTTCCCATAAGCAAAAAGCCTTTATATTTTGAATTCCTGAAATAAACTGACATTAGCAGACCATATGAAAGAAGTTGTATTATAAAAGCATACTTATTTAAAATGACCATTCCATTTGCTGTTAATATTCTGCTGGCTGTATGTATAACAAATGCAGCTAAAATAAGCTTTTTCCATTTCATTTTCCTGTATATAAAAATGTATGCTTTTATTCCTAAATGCCTTATTCTGGATTTAATAGTTGGTGCCTTACAAAAATAAATTGCAGTTATAAATGCAGCAAATAAAATAATTAAATATGCCATGTCAACCTCAATCATATCCTTGTAAACCATGATTTACAAGCTTTACAATCATTTTATTGATTTAGTACTATATTAACAGATTTCAATTTAATGTACAATAAAATTTTACATATTTTTTAAAAATAAGATTTTTTTAGACCGTTTTTTTAATGGCCAAAAGGGGAAGTTCTGAATTGACACAAATTTTTGTGTCAATTCAGAACCGTCCCCTTTTGGTTTATTATCAAAAAATTAATTCTTTTTGTAAAAGGTCTTGATTTTAAAAAAAAATCTGATAGAATTAAACTGTCAAAAAGTTAACAAACTCATTTGGGGTTAAGTGCCCAAATATAATAAATAAAGGAGTGAATATTATGGCATTAGTTACAACTAAAGAAATGTTTGAAAAAGCTTACAAAGGTGGATATTCAATCGGAGCTTTTAATGTAAATAACATGGAAATCATTCAAGGTATTACTGAAGCTGCTAAAGAGGAGAATGCTCCACTTATTCTTCAAGTATCTGCAGGTGCAAGAAAATATGCAAATCATACATATCTTATGAAGTTGATTGAAGCTGCAATTATAGAAACTGGTCTTCCAATTGCTGTTCATCTTGACCATGGTGATACATTTGAATTATGTAAATCATGTATTGATGGTGGGTTTACATCAGTTATGATTGACGGTTCACATCATTCATTTGAAGACAATATTAAATTAACTAAACAAGTTGTTGAATATGCGCATGCACATGGAGTTACTGTAGAAGGAGAATTAGGAAGACTTGCCGGTGTTGAAGATGACGTAAACGTATCTGCTGAAGATGCTTCTTATACTAGACCGGAGGAAGTTGAAGAATTTGTTTCAAGAACTGGTGTTGACTCATTAGCAATAGCTATTGGTACCAGTCATGGAGCTTATAAGTTTAAAACTGAACCAAAATTAAGATTTGATATATTAGAACAAATTGAGAAAAAATTACCGGGATTCCCAATCGTATTACACGGTGCATCTTCAGTTATTCCTGAATATGTTGAACAAATAAACAAATTTGGTGGAGAAATGCCTGGAGCTATGGGTGTGCCGGAAGATATGCTTAGAAAAGCTGCTTCAATGGCTGTATGTAAAATTAATATTGATTCTGACTTAAGGTTAGCAATGACAGCAACTGTAAGAAAATATTTTGCAGAAAATCCAACTCATTTTGATCCAAGACAATACTTAAAGCCTGCTAGAGAAGAAATTAAAAAGCTTGTTAAAAATAAACTTGTTAATGTTTTAGGATGTGCAGGAAAAGCATAAGAAAACAAAAAATTTAATTGAAATATTATAAACCTCCAGTTGTTTTCGATATTTTGAAAGCAATTGGAGGTTTATTTTTTATATATTATAAAACAAATTATAAAAAAATATATAAATTAATTTGCAACATTAGCAGATATGATATAATATTATATAAAATACATAAAAAATTTACATTTTATGTATTCGTGTTGTTTTAAATAATTATATATATAATATTTGTTGAATATGTAAATATTAGTAGATAGAAATATCTATAACTGTACACATAGTAGTATGAGTTATAAAATATATAGGTATACAATAAAATAGTTTAGCAAAATATAAAATGGAAATCATAATTATTATATAAATTATATTAAACGTACAAATGATTTTACATTAAATTAATATTGATACTTGTTCGTTTAATGAGTTTTATAGATGTAGATTTGGCGGAAGTTAAATTGAAATGTAGAATCATTTACGCAAAATATATAATATAAATTTTGGTGGTAAAAATAAAATACAAATTGCTAATATATACTGAAATTATAGTAAAAATGGGAATTGCTTTTTGTAGGAGGAAGAACTATGCGTGTATTGATGCTTTCATGGGAGTATCCACCTAGAATTGTTGGAGGAATTTCCAGAGTAGTGCATGATTTAGCTCAAAAGTTGGGGGAACATGGAATTGAGGTTCATGTGGTTACATGTTGGGAAGAAGGTACTGAGGAATTTGAAAGAGATAAAAATGTTTTTGTACATAGAGTCCACACTTATGAGATAAATACTTTTAACTTTGTTGATTGGGTACTTCAATTAAATTTTGCGATGATTGAATACTCAATAGAGCTAATAAATGAAACCCAAAAGTTTGATATAATTCATGTACATGATTGGATAGTAGCATTTGCAGGAAGAGTGTTAAAAAATTCATTTTCCATTCCAATGATAAGTACTATTCATGCTACAGAATTTGGAAGGAACTCAGGATTACACAATGAGACTCAAAAATATATTAGCAGTGTAGAATGGTGGTTAGGATATGAGTCAAGAAAGATTATTGTAAATAGTCAGTATATGAAGAATGAAATTAGAAATGTATTTCAAATACCTGAGGAAAAAATCAGAGTAATACCCAATGGGGTAAATTTAAACAAATTTGATGGATTTGAACATAATTTAGCTTTTAGAAGAAAATATGCAGCAGACAATGAAAAAATTGTATTTTTTGTTGGAAGAATAGTTAATGAAAAAGGAGTAAAGGTATTAATCGATTCTGTACCCAAAATTCTTAATTATTATAATGATGTTAAATTTATAATTGCTGGAAAAGGTCCTGAGATGGAAGAATTAAAAGAAAAGGCTCATAATATGAATATTTCTAATAGAATATATTTTACAGGATATATAAAAGATGAGGACTTGTGCAATCTGTATAAGTGTGCTGACATAGCAGTTTTTCCAAGTCTTTATGAGCCATTTGGCATAGTTGCTTTAGAAGGTATGATAGCAAATGTACCAGTTGTAATATCGGACACTGGGGGGCTGGATGAGATTGTAAATCATGGAGTTGATGGTATGAAATCCTACACGGGTAATTCCAATTCACTGGCAGATAGTATTCTGGATATTCTATTCAATACTGAAAAGGCAAAAAAGATTGTTGAAAACGCAAAGAAGAAGGTTAACAGCTTATATAATTGGGAAAATATTTATAGACAGATTTTGAATGTATATAAAGAGGTGATAAAAGAAAGTAAAAGTAATGAATTGGAATCTAAAAGTAACAAAAAATAACTATAGATAAGAGCTCGTATTTTCTTAGGATGCTTTATTGAGTTTTTTAAGAAAAAAATAAATGGAGGTTTTGAATTGGCAAAGAACAGAAAGAAATTGAAAGTAATACCACTAGGTGGATTGAATGAGATTGGAAAGAACATGACTGTTTTTGAATATGGTGATAATATCCTGGTAGTGGATTGTGGATTAGCATTTCCGGAAGATGAAATGCTTGGGATAGATTTGGTTATACCTGATATAACATATCTGGAAAGAAATAAAGAAAAGATTAAGGGAATAGTATTAACACATGGTCACGAAGACCATATAGGAGCTTTACCTTACGTATTAAAAGAAGTAAATGTGCCGGTATATGGTACGAAATTGACATTGGGCTTACTTGAAAATAAATTATCTGAACATGGAATGTTATCAGATGTCACTTTGGAAGTTGTGGACAAAGGTCAGACAATTGATGTGGGAATATTTAAAGTAGAATTTATTAATTCTACTCATAGTATAGCCGATGCTGTTGCACTTGCTATTTTTACTCCAATGGGTATTGTGCTTCATACAGGAGATTTTAAAATAGATTACACACCTATAGAAGGACAACCAATGGATTTGGCGAGAATAGCAGAACTGGGGAAACGGGGAGTGCTCCTCTTAATGGCTGATAGTACAAATGTTGAAAGACCGGGATATACTCTTTCTGAAAGAATTGTAGGAAAAACATTTGAAGATATATTTGCAAATGCTAAAAAAAGAATATTAGTTGCTACATTTGCTTCAAATATTCATAGGATACAGCAAGTAGTGAATGCTGCTGTTAAGCATAATAGAAAAGTTGCGATATGTGGCAGAAGTATGGAGAATGTAGCAAAGGTTGCAATGAATTTAGGGTATCTGAACATTCCGGAAGATGTTCTTATACACATCGACAAAATAGGTAAGTATCCTAATGAGGAAATAGTTATTATTACAACAGGCAGTCAGGGAGAACCTATGTCTGCACTTTCGAGGATGGCGGCATCTGACCATAGAAAGGTTGAAATAGTTGAAGGAGATACAGTTGTAATTTCTGCAACGCCTATTCCAGGTAATGAAAAGCTTGTATCAAGAGTAATTAATGAGTTATTTAGAAAGGGAGCGGAAGTAGTATATAATGCTCTTGCGGAAATACATGTTTCCGGACATGCTACTCAGGAAGAGTTGAAGCTTATTCATACTTTAGTTAAACCTAAATACTTTATGCCTGTTCATGGAGAGTACAGGCATCTTAAGCAGCATGCCAATCTTGCAAAAAATATGGGTATGGAAGAAGAAGATATATTTATAATG
>CAYYEC010000203.1:0-7383 GCA_964470745.1 uncultured Eubacteriales bacterium
TGACTAATGTTCAGAATGCAACCATAGAATACAATGTATCTGCCGGCTCAGGTACCTGTGCAATAGAAACATATTATGCTGACAATGTAACTTTCCAGTATAATGAAGCTTATGATGTTGTGAAGAAAGCAGGAGGTGCAGACTATAATGCATTTGATCCTGATAAGGGAACTACCAATCAGATTATTCAGTATAACTATTCCCATGATAATGGTGATGGAATACTATTTTGTCAGATAGGTTTCGGAGGTAGTTCCATTGCAAGATATAATATTTTGCAGAATAACAGCAGATATTCATTTAATCTGCACTCCTCATCAGGTGCATCAGCAAGTATCTATAATAATACTGTTTATACTAATAAATCCGGTGCTACACTGGTTGGTTCGTCTGGCGGCCAAAGCCTTCTGGACAGCAATGGAACATATTCCCTAAATAACAATATATTATACACATCCGTAAGCGGTCCAGCAGTTAATGACGGTTCACGGGTTACATATGACTATAATAGCTACTATGGTGCGACGGGGCCTTCCGAAGATACTCACAAGGTAACTGCAAACCCCAAATTGGTTAATCCTGGTACAGGCGGAGATGGTACTTCATCCGGATGGGCATTAAGCACATTGAGTGGATATAAATTACAATCAACTTCTCCTTGCATAAATGCAGGTAAATCAATTTCAAATAATGGAGGAAAAGACTTCTGGGGAAATACTGTATACAATGGAAGTGCTGATATAGGAGCTCATGAATATGGAGCAGGTGCGACTACACCAACGCCAACTCCAACACCAGCTCCAGGAGGTACAATAACATATGAAGCAGAAAATATGAGTTTGACAAATTATACTTTAGAGTCAAATTCTACAGCTTCTAATGGATACCTCATAAAAGCATCCGGTACAGGTACAGCACAGACTAACTTTAGTGGTTCCACAGGAACCTATGATTTGAAAGTATGGTATTTTGATGAAAATGATGGAACTGCATCTTTTAATGTTTATGTTGATGGCAGCTTAGTAGATCAGTGGACGGCTAATCAGGACTTGGGCTCGGCTGCTCCGGATGCACAATCATTAACAAGCCGTACAATATCGGGAGTTACAATAAGTAACGGAGCTATTATTAAAATTGAAGGTACTTCACAATTGTATGATTATGCCAGGGTGGACAAATTAGAAGTAATTTCTGTTACTTATGAATATGAAGCAGAAGATATGACATTATCAAACTATACATCAGAATCAAATGCGGCAGCGTCTGCTGGATACTGTATTAAGACCACTGGTACAGGCACGGCACAAGTAAACTTTACTGGAACAAGTGATACTTACGACTTGAAAGTCTGGTATTTTGATGAAAATGATGGAAATGAAACTTTTAAAGTTTATGTTGATGATGTTGTAGTAGATGAATGGACTGCAAATCAAGATTTGGGGTCAGCTTCTCCAGACGCACTAACCTTGACAAGTCGCACTATTTCAGGTGTTTCATTAACTAACAATGGAGTTATAAAAATTGAAGGCACTGCGGAACATTATGACTATGGAAGAGTAGACAAATTGGAATGTACTAGATAGTTTCAATTAGAAGAATAATAAATAAAAACAAAGACTCGAGTTCGGGTCTTTGTTTTTTGTGCAATTGATGAAGAAGTCTTTTAAAATATAAAACTACACAAAAACCTGTTTATATGTAAACGAATGTAAAAATACAAATAGTTTTAGACTTTTATATATAATGTATGCTAAAATTAAGAAAAGTAAATAGGAGAAAAAAATGAATATTAAAAAAAAATTCAAGTCATTTACAATAAGAAGCAAACTATTTTTAATACTATCTGCTCTTTTACTTTTAGTTAGTTTTTTAAGCTTATTTATTTTGCAAATATCTTTTAAAATATATGATAAGCAAATCTTAAATAGCTCATCGGAAGTACTTAGTTTATATTCAACTAATATTGAAAATGAACTTGGGAAAATAGATAGAATGACTTTTGATATCTTATCTGACAACAAAATTCAAGAGTATTTAAAGATAATTAATACTAAACAATCAAGTTATGAAAAAGTAAATGCATATGAAGAAATGAGAAGCGTTCTTCAAACATCAAGTAACCTTGAAAGTTACATAACGGCAGTTACTTATATTGATATTTATGGGAATGAATATACTGCTGAGAATGATACAATAAAAGTACTTGAAGAAAAATCTAAGATGGAGATTTTATATAGGGCTAAAGAAAAAGAAGGAAATATCGTATGGATAGAGCCTTTAGAAAATGAAAAATGTATTTTTGCTGCAAGACTGATACGTTCAAAATATAATTTAGAATCTCTTGCAACATTGGTCGTTAGGATAGACAAGGACAAACTTATTAGCCTAATGAATAGAGCATTTCCATGGTATAAGACAGAATTATTAATATTGTCAGAAGATAATAGAATAATTTATAAAGATGAAAGAATTAATTTAGATAATGTTAATCCAATATTAGCCCACAATAAAAACTACGAATTGAAGAATATAGGTAATAAGAAATTTCTTGTAAATATGGCTACAACATCCTATACAAAATGGAGATATATTTATTTTCTATCATATGAAAATATTTTTCAGGGACTAATAAAAATGAGAATATCTCTGATTTTATCATTTGGAATAATATTTGTTATAGTTTTACTTATAGGGGTCAAATTTACAAATGGAATAACAAAACCAATTATTTCACTTAGTAAAAAAATGAAGAGGGTAGAAAATGGAGATTTTGAAATTACAGATATAGAAAAGATTCCAGATGATTCTTGTGATGAAGTGCAGCAGCTTAATAAAGACTTTGGGATTATGGTTGAAAAAGTAAACGCTCTTATAAAAGACAATTATATAAAACAGATTTTAGTTAAGGAGACTGAATTAAAGACCTTACAGGCTCAGATAAATCCTCATTTTCTATATAATACATTGGAATCTATAAATTTTTTAGCTAAAATAAATAAACAAGCTAAAATTTCTACAATGGTTAAATCCTTAGGGAACTTATTAAGAAATTCAATAAATAATAGAGATATCATTATAAAGGTTGAAGACGAAATTAATCTGCTTAATAATTATATAGCTATTCAAAAGATAAGATTTGAAGAGCGATTGGACTTTTCTATGAACATTAAAGATGAATTTGAAAAGTATTCCATACCGAAACTAACATTACAACCAATTGTTGAAAATTCTATAAACTATGGTTTGGAAAATATTACAGGTATATGCAAAATATTGGTTGAAGCAAATATTGAGGATGATACTTTAGTAATAAACATTATTGATAATGGACCTGGAATGAGTAAGGAATTAATTGAACACCTTGAAAGAGGAGAGATTAAGTCTAAAGGTTTGGGAGTAGGATTAAAGAATATAAATGAAAGAATCAAGTTAACATTTGGTGATAGATATGGATTATCATTTTATAGTGAAATCAATCAAGGAACTACAGTAAAAATTAAAATACCATGTGTATATGAGGTGAAATAATGTATAAGGTTTTGATTGTAGATGATGAAAGAATAATCAGGGACGGACTATCGGTAATGATAGATTGGGAGGACTTTGAATTAAGTCTTATTGGGACTGCTGAAAACGGTATTGATGCATTCGAAATTATTAATAAACAACTACCGGATATTGTTATCACTGATATTAAAATGCCTGGAATGAATGGATTGGATTTAATTTCAAAGGTGAATGAAGTATATCCTAAAATAAAATTTGTTGTTTTATCCGGATATGGAGAATTTGATTTTGCAAATAAGGCTATGAAATATGGAGTAAAACACTATATTTTAAAGCCATGTGATGAAAATGATATAATTGAAGTTTTAGAAAAAATTATTACTGAAATAAAGCATGCAGAGAAAAAAGAGAGAATATTGAATGAAATGCAATATAGCCTTATTAAGGTTCTACCCCAGGTTAAAGAACAATTCCTAAGGGATTTTATCTTAAAGAAAATATATAGTAAGAATGACTGCAAAGAATTTATGAAGTTATTTGATATTGTAGATGACAAATTTAGATTTTTAGTTTTTAAGACTCAAGGTGATAGTGACTTATTTGAAAAACTTGCATTAAAAAATATTGCAGAAGAATTAATTGGAAATGAAAAAGTAAGCTTAAGTACTATTTTGAATGAAAACATTCTATTATTAATATATTCCTTAACCTTTTCCGAGTTATCAAAACGTATTGAAAAAGTAAAGAGGGCATTTTTGGATTATTATAATTTTGATATATATGTTGCTGTTACAGAGGAGCATTCGTTTTATCAGATACCGTTAATGTATGATGAAGCTATTGAATGCTTAAAATATTCTTTTTATTTGGGCGAAGGAGGTATAATAACAAAAAAGGATATAGATTTTACGGGAAAAGAAAAAAATAACACATGGAATTATGACTACGATATGATAGGAGATTTAATAAAAACAGGTAACATAGATGATATGAGGAATCAAATAGAAAATTTCTTTATTGAATTAGAAATGCAAAAATTAGAAATTAATATAACGAGAACATATTGTATGGATTTGTTTTTATCAATAGTAAGACAATGCAATCAGGATGAAATGAATGAATTACTTAAGGAAATAATAAAAATTCAGGATATGAATACATTAAATCATATATATGAATTTATAAAACCTATAGCTTTTAAAATTGCGGAAAAAAACTATTTAAAAACTACTCAGAGCTATAGTAAGGTTATTGAAGAAGTGATTAATTGCATAAATAATAATTTATCGAATCCGGAATTATCATTGAAATGGATAGCCAATGAGATACTATATATGAATGTTGATTATCTCGGAAAACTTTTTTCTAAGGAAACAAATGAAAAATTTTCTCAATATGTGATGAGAGTTAGAATGGAAAAAGCTAAAGACCTACTTGATAGTCAAAATGAATATAAAATCTTTGAAGTAACAGAACAAGTTGGTTTTGCAGATAATACTCAGTATTTTAGTCAAGTATTTAAAAAATTTACAGGGAATACGCCATCTGAGTACAAAAAATATAAATAAAAAAGGAAAAAAATGATATCTATTTTTTTAACAAATACCTCGGGTTTTTAAATTCAAATTACTTTAGGACTGTACTATAATGTAATTACAAATTTAAAATTTAAGGAGGAAGTAAGAAATGAAAAAAGTCTTATGCTTAGTAATGGCAGTTATGATTTTTGCGTCTATTGGTTTGGCAGGGTGTACAAAAAGTGAGCCTGCAAAAGAAGAACCAAAAGTAGAAACACAACAAAAAGAAGAACCAAAGCAAGAACAAAAAGCTGAAGAATCAGCTAAACCAGTAACATTAAATATTACATGGTGGGGATCTCAAACAAGACATGATTACACAGCTAAATTACTTGAAATGTATTCGGCTAAATATCCTAATGTAAAGTTTGAATCAAGTCCTTCAGGATGGAGTGGATACTTTGATAAGCTGTCAGCTCAGGCAGCAGGTGGACTTATGCCGGATATAATTCAAATGGACTACGGATATATTTCCACATTTACTAAAAATGATACACTTTTGGATTTATCACCATTAGTAGATGCAAAAGTACTGGACTTATCTAATGTAGATGAAAACTTAGTAGCTTCAGGAAATATTGATGGTAAGCTTACAGGTGCTGTTTTGTCAAGTGCGGCACTTGCATTAACTTATAATCCTGAGCTTTTTAAAGAAGCTGGAGTAACTGAACCAACTTCAGATTGGAAATGGTCAGATTTTGAAAAGTCATTATTAACAATCACAGAAAAAACAGGTAAATATGGTATCGGAAAGTTTGAAATATATAATTACTTGCCATATTTTGCAAGACAAAATGGGGAATCTCTTTTCTCGGCAGATGGAACAAAACTAGGCTATCAGGATGATAAAGTTATGGTAGACTTTATTAAGCTTGTAATGGAATTGCAAAGTGCCAAATCTATTCCAAGTCCTGATGAATGGATGCAAATTTCTTCAAAAGGTAAGGAAGCTGAACCTGTTGTAACAGGAGAAGGAGCTTCAACATTTGACTGGTCAAACTTTGCAGTTATTGTATCTAGTATCAATCCTGATCTTAAGCTTATGACACCTCCTTATGGCGATAGTGGAAAGAAAGCTCTTTGGGTAAAACCAGGTATGTTCTTCTCAGTGGCTAAATCTTCCAAAGCTTCAGAAGAAGCAGCAAAATTTATAAATTGGTTTATTAATGATGAAGAAGCAAATAAAGTGATTATGGCTGAAAGAGGAGTTCCGGTATCATCAAAAATTAGAGAAGCATTAAAACCGTCACTAAATGAACAGCAAAAAGCTATGTTTGATTACATAGATTTAGCAATAAGTCATTCAACCAAAATTGACCCACCGGAACCTGCAGGATATGCAGAAGTTAAGAAAATCATGATTGATTCACTTAATTTAGTACTTTATAATAAAGCAACACCTGAAGAAGCTGCTGCTGAATTTAGAAAGAAAGCTAACGAAGTTTTATCAAGAGTAAATAAATAATAAGAGTAAGATTAACTTAAATGGATAAACCCTGGCAGCAGTTGTTAAAACTGCTGCCAGGATTTTAAATAATTTTTGCAGGATGTGAATTATATGACTACTAAGATAAAGGCTTTAAAATCGGAAAATGAAAGTTTAATTGGATATTTTCTTATGGCACCATGGATAATTGGATTTTTACTAATGTATGTGGTACCTATGTTTTCTTCCATGTACTTTTCATTTACAAATTATAATCTACTAAATAGACCCGAATTTATTGGTTTGGAAAATTACAAAAGAATGCTTTTTGAAGATGATACATTTTGGAAGAGTCTTGGTGTTACATTCTATTATGTTTTCATGTTGGTACCTTTAAGACTTGCGTTTGCACTTTTTGTAGCAATGTTATTAAATAATGATAGAAAGTTTTTGGGAGTATATAGAGCAGTTTTTTATATACCTTCAATAGTTGGAGGCAGTGTTGCTGTTTCTATTGTTTGGAAACAGATATTTGGGAATGATGGAGTTGCCATGTCGTTACTCGGGCTTATTGGAATAAATCAGGAAATATCTTTTGTAGGAAATACATCCACAGCAATTTGGACAATTATAGCTCTGGGTGTATGGCAATTTGGTTCATCTATGCTTATATTTCTAGCTGCATTAAAACAAATTCCAAAAAGCTTGTACGAATCAGCTACTATTGATGGAGCCGGTTATTGGAGACAATTTATTAAAGTAACAATACCTATGCTTACTCCGGTAATTTTCTTTAATCTGATTCTTCAGGTTATAAACAGTTTTAAAGCATTTACTGAAAGCTTTATTATTACTCAAGGCGGACCTATGGAT
>CAYYEC010000204.1:0-7379 GCA_964470745.1 uncultured Eubacteriales bacterium
CACAAGAACCGTCCCCTTGGATGAGAACCGTCCCCTTGGATGCTTTGTTCTATTTTTATGTCATCTCAATTCTTAGCTCAAATCTATCAAAGTCTACTTCCTCAACAAATTGATCCTGGGGGAAAAAAGTTCTTCGATATCTGGCAAATTCATTGGTGTTTTTTTCAAGCCACATTGGGACAGAAATATTCAACTCCTTGCATAGTTTTAAAAAGCATTGTTCAAGTAAGTCCCTAAAAGGCTTACTCTCATCGTTCATCTCAACTGCCTTCTCTTTAACTATTTTTGATCCTTTTATTATCTTACCCCAAAGCTTCATTAAATAAATCCTCCGTTTATTGCTTTTCTTTATCCTTAATCAATTTATATTCAATGGAATCTACCAAAGCCTTCCAGCTTGCATCAATAATATCTGTTGAAACTCCGATTGTGTTCCATACATCTTTGCCGTCTGTTGATTCAATAAGAACTCTAACTTTGGCAGCTGTTGCAGAAGTGGAATCCAACACTCTAACTTTAAAGTCTGTCAGCTTCATTTTTTTTACTTGAGGATAAAATCTCTCTATAGCTTTTCTTAAAGCTTTATCCAAAGCATTTACCGGTCCGTCACCTTCTGCGGCAGTTATCTCTTCTTCACCATCAACATTGATTTTAATCATAGCAGATGAATTGAATCCATTTATAGAAGGCTCATTTACCATAACCTTAAATTCTTTTAATTCAAATAAAGGAGTATATCTACCCAAAATTTTTCTGATCATTAAATTAAATGAGCTTTCTGCACCTTCATATTGATAGCCTTCATATTCAAGTTCTTTTAGTTTTTCTATAACCCTTTTTGTTTCAGCAGAATCCCTTGTAATTGTAGGGTCAACCAGTTTAATTGAGTTTAATACTGCTGTACGTCCGGCAACCTCTGACATAAGGAATGTTCTTTCATTTCCAACTTCTTCAGGTGCAATATGCTCATAAGTTTTTGGATTCTTGCTAACGGCATCTGAATGCATTCCTGCTTTGTGTGCATAAGCTGCACTCCCAACATAAGGTGCTCTCTCATCATACATAACATTAGCTATCCCACCAATATATCTGGCAGTAGTAGTAATTTGTTTTAAGCTTTCTTCCGGTATACAATTATAGCACAGTTTTAGCTGCAAATTGGCAATTATTGGGCATAGATTGGCATTACCACATCTTTCTCCATAACCATTTATTGTTCCTTGCACTTGAACTACACCTGCTTGAACAGCCAATATAGAATTTGCAACTGCCATTCCACTATCATTATGACAGTGAATGCCAATAGGTATATTTAGCTTTTCTACAACATCTTTTGTTGCTTCGAACAGCTCAAATGGCATAGTCCCTCCTGTAGTTTCACACAAGCAAATACTATCCACACCGGCATCAAATGCAGCTTGAAGAGTTTTCATTGCATATTCTTTATTAGCCCTATATCCTTCAAAGAAAAGTTCAGCATCATAAACTACTTCTTTTCCCATGTCTTTGAAAAATTTTATTGTATCATAAATCATTTTTATATTTTCATCTAATGTAGTTTTCAATACTTCTGATACATGAAAATCCCAGCTCTTACCGAATATTGCGATAGCATCAGTATTAGCCTGTAGTAATGACTGTACATTTGCATCTTCTTCAACATTTATATCTTTTCTTCTAGTACTCCCAAAAGCTATTATCTTTGAATGGCTTAACTTTATATCTTTTAGTTTTTCAAAAAATTCAAGGTCCTTTGGATTGGAACCGGGATTACCAGCTTCAATATATGTCACACCCAATTTATCAAGAGCTTCAACAATTTTCAGTTTATCTTCAACTGTAAATGATATACCTTGTGCTTGAGCTCCATCTCTTAATGTGGAATCATAAATATCTATTTTTCTCATAAGCAACTCCCCTTTCATATAATGCAGGCTTAGGGTAACAAAATTCCACCCTAAGCCTCATTTTCAGTATTTATTAAATAGATCTAATAGCTTTATTGTATTATATTAGTAGCTTGTAAAGTTTGTTTTTCATGGTTCTTATTAACGGACCAAAACTTGTGTGGCATTCCAGTAGGTAGGCTAGTGGTCTGTAACGTATGCTTTTTAGGGTGTGCAGACCACAGACAGAGGAAGTGGATTTGTAACACTTAAAATAGGGTTATAAAAATGAAGTGTTACAAACCACTAGTTCATTTAAAACTTTACAAATCTACTTTCTTGATTTGTAGTCTGCATACCCTAAACAACATGCTTTACAGACCATTAGCTTAAAGCTCTGTTTATTGCATTCAAATAAGCTTTAACACTGGCTTCTATGATATCTGTGCTTACTCCTCTTCCAACATAAAGTTTATCATCCTTTAGTACTCTTACTGTAACTTCTCCAAGAGCATCCTTACCTTCTGTTACAGCTCTAATAGCATAGTCCTCAAGCTTTAATGAAAATCCTATTGCTCTTTCAATAGCATTAAATGCAGCATCAACAGGACCATCTCCTGTAGCTGCTTCGGTAATTATGTTGTCATTTTTCTTCAAAGTAATTGTTGAAGTAGCAATAATTTTATTTCCACTACTAATTTGGAAGCTATCCAATTCATAAACCTCTGAAACCTGTGAAACTTTCTCTTCAACAAGTGCTTCAATATCTCTATCCAAAACAACTTTTTTCTTATCAGCAAGTCTCTTAAACTTATCAAATGCTGCTTGTATTTCATCAGCAGAAAGAGTAGTATATCCCATTTCTTTTAATCTATCTTCAAAAGCATGCTTTCCCGATAGTTTGCCTAAAACCATTTTATTTTGCTTTAAACCTATTGATTCCGGTGTCATAATCTCATAAGTACTTTTTTCTGATAAAACTCCATGCTGGTGAATTCCAGATTCATGAGCAAATGCGTTAGCTCCTACAATTGCTTTATTAGGCTGTACATTAACGCCTGATAAACTGCTCACCAATTTGCTGGTTCTATAAATCTGAGTAGAATCAATACTGTGGGTAAAATCAAAACAATCTTTTCTTGTATTAATCGCCATAATTAATTCTTCAACAGCTGCATTACCTGCTCTTTCACCTAAACCATTTATTGTACATTCAACTTGAGTCGCTCCATTTTCAATAGCTGCTAAAGAATTTGCGACAGCCAACCCTAAATCATTATGACAATGTACACTTATATCCACTTTGTCTATATTTGTTACATTATCTCTTATACCTTTTATCAATTTACCGTATTCTAAAGGTGTTGTATAACCAACTGTATCAGGAATATTAACTACTGTTGCACCTGCTTTTATTACTCCTTCAATAACTTTATATAAAAATTCAATTCTTGTTCTACTTGCATCTTCAGCGGAAAACTCAACATCTTCACAATATTTTTTTGCATATTTAACCATTGCAATTGATCTTTCAAGTACTTCTTCTTCGGTCATTTTTAGTTTATATTTCATGTGAATATCCGATGTAGCTAAAAATGTATGTATTCTAGGATTTTTTGCATTTTTTACAGCTTCCCAGGCACGGTCTATATCTTTTTCAACTGCTCTACAAAGACTTGCAACCTTTGAATCCTTTATGCTTTCTGCAACAGCCTTAACTGCTTCAAAATCTCCAGGTGAAGCGATTGCAAATCCCGCCTCAATAATATTAATTCCAAGTTTTTCAAGCTGCCTTGCAATTTCCAGTTTCTCCTGTATATTTAAATTTACTCCTGGTGTTTGTTCTCCATCTCTTAAAGTAGTATCAAAAATTTTAATTTGAGTAGGCATACGCCACCTCCTAATTCTAACTTTAATTCTTTCTATCTCTATTCAATCTCATATTCATAAATACCTGAAAGATGTATTAAGAATTTCATCTCACATCCGAAAATAATACATGGGGACACACTTCTGCTAACGAGTATCATCCTTGTTGAAGAATGTCCCCAAGTCTATTTTCTAAGACTTAATCTCAATCTTTACCTATATTATTTCTTCAACCAGCTCATCATTTTTCTTAACTCTTTACCAACTGATTCTAATTGATGTTCTGATTCTTTCCTTCTTGTAGCTAGAAGTTTTGCTCTTCCACCTGATTTGTTTTCAGAAATCCAGTTTGAAGCAAATGTACCATCTTGAATTTCTTCCAATACTTTTTTCATAGCTTTTCTTGATTCTTCAGTAATAATTCTTTTACCCGTAACATAATCACCGTATTCTGCTGTATCACTTATTGAATATCTCATATATTCAAATCCGCCTTCATTAATAAGGTCTACTATTAGCTTCATTTCATGAACACACTCAAAATATGCACTTTCAGGCTCGTATCCAGCTTCTACTAAAGTCTCAAACCCTGCTTTCATAAGCTCTGTTACACCACCGCAAAGTACCGCCTGTTCTCCAAATAAATCAGTTTCAGTTTCTTCCCTGAATGTTGTTTTTAGAATTCCGGCTCTCCCTCCTCCAATTCCTGAAGCGTATGCAAGAGCATAGTCAAAAGCTTTACCGGAAGCGTCTTGATGTACTGCATATAGACAAGGAACTCCTCTTCCTTCTTTATATTGGCTTCTAACTGTGTGCCCAGGGCCTTTTGGTGCAACCATTATTACATCTACATCCGTCGGAGGTATTATCTGACTGTATATAATGTTAAATCCATGAGCAAACATAAGTATATTACCTTCTTCAAGATTTGCTTCAACACTTTCTTTATAAATATCAGCCTGAGTCTGGTCTGGAACAAGAATCATTATTACATCTGCTACTTTTGCAGCTTCAGCTGTATCCATCACCTTAAGACCATCCGATTCAACCTTTGCTCTACTCTTTGAGTTTGGAGCAAGTCCTACTACAACATTCACTCCACTATCATTTAGATTTTGAGCATGTGCATGCCCTTGGCTGCCATAACCAATAATAGCTACAGTTTTACCTTTCAATAAATCTAAATTGCAATCACTATCATAGTACATTTTTGCCATTTAAAATCACTCCTCATTATCAACTTTTATATATTTATTGCCTCTTTGGATAGCAATAGTTCCCGTTCTAACAATTTCTTTTATTCCAAATTGATTCAGCATTTCTTCAAGAGCATTTACTTTTGCATTTCCACCTGAAATTTCAATAGTAAGTGTTTCTTTAGAAATATCTACAATATTTGCTCTAAAAATTTCAACTATCTGCATTATTTCAGCTCTTGTGCTTGCAGAAGTCTTTACTTTAATTAATGCTAATTCTCTACTTACTGAATCATCTTTTTCAAGCTGTTTAATTTTTATTACATCAATTAATTTGTTAAGCTGTTTACTTACTTGTTCTACTGTATAATCATCACCATCAACAACAATAGTTATTCTTGATACTTCTGGATTCTCAGTTACTCCTACAGCTAAACTATCAATATTAAAGCCTCTTCGACTAAATAATCCTGCAACTCTGGAAAGTACCCCTGCATGATTTTCTACCAATACTGAAAGTGTATGTTTCGCCATTATCCTAAAACCCCTTCCTTCTTAAAAATTGAGAATTATCAATTTCTCAGTTTAACTTCATTATATATTATAAAAACATTATATAATTATCACAATTTAGTTATTAAAACTCGCTTAACTATCAGTCTGCTACAATTCTCAATTCTACATTCTTAATTTTCAATTGCCTTTTATAGTGTTGGTTCTTCACAATCTACAATACATTCTAGTAAAAATGGTGCATCATCTGAAAGCATTTGGGCAATTGCTTCTTTTATTTGTGTATTGCTATTTATGATCTTTGATTTAAATCCATAAGCCTTAACAAGTTGCCCAAAATCAGGATTATCTTCTAAAAAGACAGCTGAATATCTGCCATTATGTCTTAATTTTTGAAGTTCTCTAACCATTCCAAGTCTTGAATTATTAAAAAGCAGCATTTTGACACCTAGCTTTTCTTGCTTTATAGTCCCCAATTCCTGTAATGACATCTGAAAACTTCCATCTCCACTAATAGCGATTACTTTCCTATCACCTGCGCCCATTTTTGCACCTACAGCAGCAGGCAATCCATACCCCATAGTTCCCATTCCGCCTGAAGATATAAATGTTCTTGGCTTTTTAACTTCAAAATAATTAGCTGCCCATATTTGATTCTGTCCTACTTCAGTTGTTATAATGGTATCATCGTCTACCATTTGAGAAAGTATCTTTAAAACTTCTTTTGGTCTTACACAATTTAAACTACATTCATCCTGCATTCCCAATTCAACAGACTTCTTTTTAGAATTTATTGTCTCAACCCACTCTGTCGTGTCGCCTGATTCTATAATCTGATTTAACTCTTTTAATACTGTTTTAACATCTCCAACAACAGGTATTGATGTTTCCAAATTTTTACCTATTTCTGCCGGATCTATATCAATATGAATAACAGTTGCTCTATCAGCTATTTTACTGGCCGCTCCCATTGCTCTATCAGCTACTCTAGTACCAATTATTAATACCAAGTCTGCGTGATTTACCGCATAATTGGCTTTATATGTACCATGCATTCCTACCATCCCTAAATTTAGCTTATGTTTTGTAGGAATTGAGCCTATACCCATAAGTGTTGTTGCAACGGGAATATTACATTTTTCAATCAATTTAATAATTTCTTCAGAAGCATTGGAATTTATAATCCCACCACCTGCACATATTACAGGCTTTTTTGACTTCGCAATTGCTTCCGCCATTTTTTTAATTTGTTTTGAGTTTCCTTTATAAGTAGGTTTATATCCTTTAATATCAACTTTTTCAGGATATACAAATTCAATCTCCTGATTCTGTATATCTACTGGTATATCAATTAAAACCGGCCCTGGTCTTCCTGTTATAGCTATATGAAATGCTTCCTTAATAATTCTGGGCAAATCCTTGACATTTTTCACTAAGTAGCTATGTTTACAAAATGGCTCCGTAGCACCAGTAATATCAACTTCCTGAAAAACATCTTTACCAATAAGCTCTGAAGATACCTGCCCTGAAATTGCTACAATTGGAATTGAATCCATATATGCTGTTGCAATACCGGTAATTAAATTAGTTGCTCCAGGTCCTGATGTAGCAACACAAACGCCAACTTCACCAGTTACTCTGGCATATCCGCTCGCAGCATGCACAGCTCCTTGTTCATGTCTTGTAAGAACATGCTTGATTTCTGAATCAAGTAAGGCGTCGTAAAAAGGAGAAATAGCTGCCCCAGGATAACCGAATATTAAATTAACTTTTTCTATTTCCAAGCTATTAATAATTGCTTGTGCACCAGTTATCTTCATCAATCAACCTCCATAAAATAATTTTTGCGTTGTTACACCTTTATATCAAACTTTATTATTTTATAAATTAATAAAACTATACTATATGCTATAGA
>CAYYEC010000205.1:0-7357 GCA_964470745.1 uncultured Eubacteriales bacterium
CGTCCACAACCAGAATGGATTCCTGATTGTAATTAACGTTTTCTGTTTCCATAGCGAAAAATTTAAATAATGTTTATTTTTAATATTTTAAAGCTTTGCTTTACATTATTATTTCCTTTTAAGCTTATACATATACAAAAGGCAATCTGAAAAACATTATATATTCTTCTCAATATTTCATAATGTAATTAAAATTATTTGGGGAAACTTAATCTTTTGTACTTTTTTTCCCATTTAGTTGTTTATTATCAATTTTATGTCAACCACAAATCACCTACTTTCTGTTCATTATTATTTGTTTATATGTTACTTAGAATGCAGATGTAAATTCTTTAACATAATATATGGTTAGAGATTGATAAGATTGACTGATCTTCCATCAATTCTGTTCCACAATTATACACATCATGCATTTTTTAGAAAAAATAGAGGTAGTTTCTTAATATTCCTTAATAAGTAGAAAGAGCTCTACTAATCATCATTGCACAATCTCTTCGTGTTATGTTTCTGCTAGGATTAAAGCTTATATATATATTATCGGTTGATTTTATAATTTCAATATCCAGCATTTTTTTCATATATTGATAATGCCAGGTATTTTTATCTAATTTTGTATATATTCCATTTCTTCGAGTTTTAAAACTAAATGCTCTAGTTATAACAGTACTAACTTCTGCTAATGTTATTGGATTATTAGGTCTAATTGTTCCATCAGCATATCCTGAAATCAGACCGCTATTTGCTGCAGTAATTATCGTTTTTTCGGCCCAATGGTTTTTTATATCTGCATATGTGTTTGTTTGGGTAATGTTACTCTGCTCTAATTTCAAAGCTTTAACCATTAAAACCATAAACTCAGCCCTGGTTATTGTTGCATCGGGGTCAAACCACTGCCCATCTCTTCCATTAACTATTCCACTATCATGTAAATGTCTTATGTATTCTTCCGCCTCTATACCTTCTATATCCCTAAAAACAGAATATGTATTATCATCTATTCTATTTAACACAATTCTAATAGGATTTAGGAATTTGGTAGTATCAAAATCTATATGGGGATTTACAGTTTCTTTATCAGTGACTTCATAACCAATATTCAAAGTTTTTCCATTCTGTAAATAGAAGTATGAAATTTTTAAACCATTATTATTTTTTTCATCCCATTTTAAAGTTATTCTTATATTATTGCCAGATAATTTTTGGGTCTCATAAATAACTCCGTGGGCAAAGGATACTTTTATAGACATTATTATCAAGATTGACAATATTAAGTAAATTCTTACTCCATTTAACTTCATAGGCTTCCCTTTCTTATCATTAAATCTCTCCAGCTAATGCCATCATTTTTTCCAACATAACAATAATCTCCATCCTTGTAATAGGTTCTTTTGGCTGCAACAGATTTAGTCCTCTGCCAACAACTAAACCATTTTCAATTCCAAACAGCACCTTTTGTATTACTTTAGAATCTACTTTATTCAGATCCTCGAACACACTAGTATTATTTTTGTATGTGGCATTTTTACGAGTTTTTATTTCATAAGCTCTAACAACCATAGCTATTGCTTTTTCTCTTAAGCATTCATCATTAGGTTTTTCCTTATCAGACGATAATATAATTCCAGCCTTTACTGCTGTATTTAAATAATCATTCCCATAATTATAATCCAAAATATCCAACATTATTTTTGTAGTTTCAGCAATGGTTGCAAAATCATCAGGTCTAAATTCGTCTCCAACAATACTCTTTAATTTATGAATAGAAGATACATTTTCTAATGAAATCTTATAATCATTATAAAAAACATCATTAAAGTATTTTGCTTCTTCTTCACCAAGAGCTATATTTCCGGATGCAGGTATTGAAAAATTAATATATTCATTTTCTTTATCCGTTCTAATAGTTGTCTCCATTTCATTCCATTTACTGGAATTGTTTTCGCAATATAGTGCCATAGTTTTGTCTTCTTTATAGTCAACTTTTTCATCGATAGGCAGATTAATCTTAAGTCCCTTATGAAATGTGCCTGCATCGATTAGATCTGCTCCATCTTGAGCTTTAACATTGACTCCTAAAGCAGATGTTTTAAACTCCATATGAGAATTTTCAGTATCTATATCCGAAGGATTGTTTTCAACAGAAATCTCATAATTAAAGTCATTATATGTAGATGCAAGAAGACTATTTACCGAGTTGTCTAACATATTTGGTCTAATTTCCATCTTTAAGTCTGGTGTTATAATAATTAAGTTCTCTTTTAGTCCATTTAGTCCCTTAAATACTTTATTTGATATTTCCAGTGTTATCTTGTCTGCAGGGACTGGTGGTTCACTTAAGTCAAGTTCATAATCCAAGACATTATCATTTCTTACCTTTTGGATAAATCTATCTCCATTTACACCGATAATTTGTATATTCCAGACTCCATCAATGACCTTTTGATTCTTAATTATGTAGCCCCCATCCAATACATCATATGTGCTCTCATTGGAATCATAATCGTCACCGCTTCGCTTTGTACTAACTATAATTGACCCGGTAGGTTCTGATTCAAGTTCTTTTTCCGGGTTATATGCATAAAGTCTTGCATAGTACCTTTTGTTTGATGCTAAACTATCCACAGTATATTCCAATGCATCTGAAATTTGATACTCTACTGCATCTTCATAGCTGATATCAGAAGCAATTTCAAGTATGTATTCCATGTTATCAACACTAACCCATTCATATGTAATACTATTTTTTGTAACGGCATCATAAGCATTTTTTATTCCAAATCCTAATGGGGTATCAGGAGGAGTAAACTCTTCTGTACTTACCATATATGAATCACTCCAGACTGATTGAATTACTTCTCCGGTTTCACTTTCAACTTCAGCTTGAATCCAAAAATAATATACTGTATCAGGTTCTAAATCTCCAATTGTATAATAACTTATATCCTCAAAATCCGCTGGTAAAATACTAACCGATGTTTCAGTATTACTTATATCTTCCTTTGTTCCATACTTTAAATTATAATTATAATCCGAGTTAAAATCCCAGGCTAAATCTACGTATGTATCTCCTGCAAAACAATAATTGATTACTGGTGCTATTGGTGTCTCTAGCTGTCCTTCAATTACCGGGTTTGTAGTAGCAATAATTGGATCTGATGGCTCAGAAATTAAATTTACACTTTTTCTGACTGCCATCACCCAAATCACATATGTAGTGTTTGGATTTAAATCTTCCAAGGTAATGTCAATATTATGTGCCTCACCGTCCAGATTTTCTTCTGGGTCTTCATCGGGGTCATTGGCTGTTATAGGGATATTTGTAATTTTATACGTTGATAATGTATATAAATCGTTATAGTCAAGGTCTGATGCGTATTCTATACATCCTACATTTAAAGTTACTCCTGAATCATATTCAACTGCTCTATAGTAGCTGTTTTCTGAATTTTCACTATAAACTTCATCTGCAACTGTAACCCATTTATAATTTTCTGTATCATATTTTTCATACCATTTATTTTTTAGCTGAATAGTTACAGTGGTATCTGTTATTTCCTCTTCCAATCCTGCATCATCTGTAGTTTTTATTTTAAGAGGCGGAGTTCCCGGAACTATAGGCTGATTTATATTACCTTCTGTAGGTGTAATTATAACCTTATATGATGGTTCTGATGTATAACTCACTTCTTCCAGAACATCATCTACATACTCAATATATGTTTTTTTTGCTACAATTTTAAAATAATATGTTGAATTCTTAGTTAAATCATCTAATTCATACTTATATCCTATCAGGTTGTTTCCATTATATATGTAGTTTGATGTATCCATTTTAAGTGATGTTTGAATTTTTGTACTATCAGGTGGGTCATCTATTAAACTAGAATCACTAATAAGCCATATATCATATGTTACATCTGTATCGATTTCTCCTGCTCCATCTTTTGGAACTCTCCATAATATTGTTGCAGAATTAGAAGTTAATAAATCTTCATAACTTATTATCACATCTCCTTCGACTTTTTCAAATCCATCAACAATTTCAGGAGCTGATGGATTGGATGCTACTTCCTGTTCTTTAACATAAATTTTATCCGACTTAATGGTTATTCCCGGGTACACTTCTTCATCATCTTTAGTCACTAAAGCAATTATAATAAAATAACTACTTGCATCATTATCTGACAACGTAACATAAAAATCTGTACTATCCACAGTTGCCATATACTGTGGAAGATCATTTGAGTCTGAATAGCCGCGGTATATCTGATATGAAATTTCTATATCCGAACCTGTTAGCCCTGTTACAACCGGACTCCAATCTATACTCCAAATTGTTCCAAAATCAGCACCTGCCATTTTTTTTGTATACGCAAGTATATATGTACTTACACTAATAGTTTCAGTTTCATCGTTTCTCTTTAATATAGTTTCTGTAACATCCGGGGCAATTTTTACATAATACACTCTTCCTGAATCTGGTACAGTTAGCGTGTATTCTAATTTCCCTGTTGATTCATTTACTACAATTGGACCATTTGGTTCAATATCATCAGAAGTAATATATATTGGAGAAGTATTTGTAAAACTGGAATTCTCAGATACATATAATTTGTAATCAATACGGTTCGCTCCATTCCAAACATCATCCCACTCAATTTTTATCTGATTTGAACCAACTGTGTAGGCCCCTATTTCTATGTCTGTAAGAAATTTCACCTTGTTTGAAGCCATAGATTCACTGCTTGTATAAGTTGTATCATTAGAAGTATACTCATAATATGTTTTCCCATATAAATAGTATATGGTACCAGAATTTAAATTATTAACTTTCAGGGAAGTAGTACTTCCAGACAAGCCTCTTTCAATCTGGGTAGTTCCAATTTCAGGATTATATGCTTTGTTAAGTTCCTCAAGATAAAAGTTTATATATCCTGAAGTAGCTTCTGACGGGAAACCAACATCATCCCAAATAAAATTTACATAATTTCCATCAGTTTCACTGTATCCGATTTGAGTTTCTGCACTATCATCGAGCCTTAAATTTTCTAGAGGTTGTGCACTTGGGTATTCAGTTGCATAGCTAAAATATGTCATACTCAACTGCACAATAAAAACTACTAATGTAATTAAATTTATTTTTTTACTAAAACCGTTCATCATATCCTCCGCTGTATTAAAAGAAATTTAAATTTATTATAATTCCCCTAATATTTTTAAAATTTCCACTAGGGCTGTAATCATTTCAGCTCTTGTTACTGAATCATTCGGCTTAAACTCTTCCTTTTCATTAACACTCAAAACTCCGAAATCTATCATCATAATTACAGGTTTATAATATTGACTCTCTATTTCATTTTCGTCCTTAATATAAATATTTTTGGTAGGTTTTAAATACCCAAGCTCAACTCCCATTTTTTCCGAATATAGTTTACCAATAAACGATGCTGTCTCTTGTCTTTGTATATCACTGTATAAATTGGAAATATTGATTGAATCTTGAATGTCCATATATTTCGCTTTTTGTTTCAAGTCAGTAACATAATCTAAATCTGATATTTCAGCAACTTTTTCATATAGCAATATAGCTTCCTTTATAGACACTGTTCTTTGCGGATAAAAATAATCACTACTACCAAATATTTCACTTACATTATACTTTGATGTAAATAATACAATACTATCTTTAGCCCAATAATCATCAGTTACATCAGCATTTTCCAGATTTTTGATTAGAATAGCATATTCACCGGGTTCTATAGCACTAAATGTCAATGAACCTGATGTAGATCCGGTCACTAATTCTATTTCACTCCATTTTGAATTTGAATTGTATATTGCATAAGGTACCTTTAATCCAATTTTATTTTCATGCAAGATTTTTATTGAAAGATACCCTGATAATTTTTCTATGGATTTTGTAATTGATATAATACTCGCAATTCCACTTCCACCTTCAATTTTATTACCAATATATGTTGACAATTTCTCTTCCAAATCTTCAATTTGAATGTCTATATATTTATTTATCTCTGAAGATGAATCATATTTTTCTAAATCACTATCATTTAATATTTCATCTAATTTTTCTTGAACCAATCCTGAATCTGAATTATACATTTTATTATAAAAATCCTCTTTCATTTCTTCATAGGTTTTTTTACTTCCAAGAGCATATACACTTAAGTCATTTACTTTTGAAAGCAAATTAGTATTATCAGGTAAAGATTTGGATGAGGTACTACTTCTTTCTATTGAAATTTTTATCATAGCATCATTAACACCATATTTATTTATAGCAGTTTGTATTTCATCCATTCTATCAGTATTTATGGTATTGGGTCTTAATTGAAATTCTGCTCCAATGCTTTTTAAAGTCAGACTTTCATTGTTCTCCTTTAGAAATTCTATTACCATTATTGGTATGTAGATATCATCCTTTGAAGCAGTAGACTTTATATTGGATATATCTAATTTATAAGAGCTACTTATGTCGTTTTCCAATATGTTTATTAATCTATCAGCCTTTAAAACAAGCTTGTTAGCACTCCGATTGCTAATATCAATTTGCCAATACAATTTTGATTCAATAGACTTTATTTTATCTAAAAATGTTGCCTCGATATTACTCTTTTGCTCTTCACTATCATAATCATTCTGATCAAAGTCTGTTCTTGTATTCACAGGTCCTGCATATTTTGAATATGAAACCGACGAAGTATCTACTGTATCAACATATACAGACCTGACTTTAATATAATATTTTGTATTTGATTTTAGAGGCTGATGCTCTGTTGTTCCATCTGACAATGTTACTTTTACTTCATTTATTTTTGCATAAAACATACTATATTCTGTATCTGCAGTTTGAGATGTTTTCTCTTTATAATAATCATATTCAATTCCATCATAATTCTCAAAAGTTTCCAAGTCCGAACTGGAAAGCAATGTATATTCATTATCTTCTTCAGTTCTTATTGCAATCTCATAATCATATCCCACTATACCTTTCCACTTTATCTCCAGCTGGCTGGTAGGGTCATTTGTTTTATTATCTTCACTTTTATAAACTAAAGTTTCATCATCTACTCCCTTATAAACTTTAATATCATAGTACTCATCTGCATCTAAGCCATTGATTCTTGCAAAATATGTACTATCTTCTTTTACAACAGTAACTTTCTTAAGTGTTAAAAGTGTATAATTGCTATCCGTAGATTTTTTTAAATATACATTAAAGTCTTCCTCAGTCAAATCAGCACTGTCATCATCCCAATAAAATCCTATTTCATAATCTTTTACAACTTCAAAGGAACTCGGTGATTCAATCAATTCTGTAGTAACCGGTATGCATACC
>CAYYEC010000206.1:0-7346 GCA_964470745.1 uncultured Eubacteriales bacterium
CCTGATATTATGATTGGTTAGGCACAGGATGTAGCAACTTATGGATCTATGGGAAAATTGGCAGACCTGACTGGAAAAGGATATATATCAGAAATGCTTGAGGCAGCTGTACCGGGTGTGACAATAGATGGAAAGACTTATGGAGTAGTGTTCAATGCTCTATACCAGGGAGTTTACTATAATAGAAAGCTTTTTGAAGAAAACGGCATAAAGGTTCCTACTACTCAGGATGAACTAAAAGCTGTTATAGAAAAGCTAAATTCAATTGGTGTCACACCTTTTGCTACTCATATGGTAGATACATGGAGTATAGGAAATATGACAATGCAATTTGCAATTAATGACGTATTTAATAAAACTCCTGACTGGGGTGATAAGCTTCGCGCCGGCTCAGTATCATTTATTGACTCACCTGAATATCGCAAATGCTATGAATACAATAAGCTTCTATATGATAATACATGGGCTAAAGAAACCTTTTCACTTGCACAGACTGATTGTGATGCCAGACTAGTACAGGGTGAAGCTGGCATGAAAGTTTCTGGCTCATGGTCAATACAGAATTTTATGAATGTTGATGAAAATTTTGATTTTGGTATATTCCCGTTCCCGAATCAAACTGGAGATGCAAAACTTATTTTTGAACCAAATATTACTTTAATGAAGAGTGCTACAACTGAATACTCTGATGCAGTTGATAAGGTATTTGAGGTTATAACTGGAGACAAGGATCTTGCTCTTGAAATATACAACTTAACTAAGACTGCTCCAATGATTAAGGGTGTAAGTCCTACATTCCCTAATCCTAGTCAGAAGGATATTGATGAGTATGCTTCTAAAGGAATGATCATAGATGCAAACTCAGGGAATAACCAGCTTAAATGGGGTGGTTTCCAGGAAGAAAATGCCAAGGATATAGCTGCTTGGCTGCAAGGACAAATCAGCATTGAGGATGCTTTAAAAGCTTCTGATGATAGAAAGGCAAATAGTAAGCCTTAAGGTTAAAAGATAATTGATAAGAAAACAGGAGAATAAAAGTTTTATTCTCCTGTTTTGACAAAAGGAGTTATTATAATGAGCAGAAAACCGCTAGACCGTCATTCAGGAATTCAGTATGCATCGCTGGTTCTGCCTGGGCTGATTATTTTTACTATAGGTCTGATAGTTCCTATGGTATTGGCTTTCAGATATTCTTTGACAAGCTGGAATGGAATGACAGATGATAAGCCTTTTGTAGGTGGGCAGAATTATCTCAATCTTTTTAGTGACAGGTATGTTAAAGATGCATGGCTTTTTACAATAAAATTTACTTTATGGAATACAATAATACAAAATATTTTTGCATTACTGTTTGCTTTGGCACTTGATAACTTTATTAAAGCAAAGAAGATATATCGAACAGCTTTATTTTTACCATGTCTAATTAGCCCTGTAATAGTGGGTTTTATATGGCTTCGTATGTTTTCAAACATACTACCGGCTCTTAACAGAATGTTAGGAACCGATATAAACTTTCTGCTGTTTGGAAATAGTGACACTGTTCTTTCCGGGTTACTTATAGCTAATAATTGGCAATGGATAGGTTATTGGATGTTAATATACTTAGCTGCATTACAATCAGTTCCTAAAATACTATACGAGGCTGCTACAATAGATGGAGCAAATTTTTTTAGAAAATTTATCACTGTTACTGTTCCTATGCTGGCTCCGGCGTTTACAATATGTATTGTAGGTATAACAACAGGGTCACTTAAAGTTTATGAACTTATGGTTTCTTCAACAGGAGGAGGTCCGGGGCGTGCCTCTACATCAATTATATATCTTATTTATAACACAGCCATAAGTGGAAGGCAATATGGATATGGTTCTGCAATGTCTATAAGTCTTGTTTTAGTATTACTGATTGTAGCTGTAATACAGTTGGGATTTTTAAGAAAAAGAGAGGTGCAATTATAATGTTAAATAAAATCTTATGGAGTGAAGATGGTGAAAATTATACAATAGGAACACTCATTATTCAAATATCGATGACATTGACTGCTATATTATTTTTTGCACCTGTTTTGATTATTATAAATTATTCCTTTAAGACAAAGAAAGAGTTGTTACTAAGCAATCCGCTAGCGCTCCCCGAAGGATTTTATATAGGAAACTACATTTCTGCATATAAAAAACTGAATTTAATCACCACATTTACCAATACACTATTTTATACCATAGTCTCAGTTGTTATATTAGCTCTTCTTTGCGGAGCGGCGGCATGGGCTATTGCCAGATGCAAAAATGGTTTTTTCAAATTTAGCTATGTTTATTTTTTAGTAGGTATATTAATTCCATACCAGGCTCTTTTTCTACCTATTTATATTATCGGGTATAAGTCAGGAATGATAAATACACGTATTGGAATTGTTATGATGTATATTGCAACTTTAATGTCATTTGGAGTTTTCTTAATGACAAGCTTTATGACAACGGTTCCTATTGAGTTGGAAGAGGCAGCAAAAATTGATGGCTGCTCAATCTATAGAACATATTTTTCTATAGTAATGCCATTACTAAAGCCTGCTATAGCAACACTTATTATAATGCAAGCTTTTCAAATATGGAATGATTATTTGATGGCAAGTCTTTATGTGAGTAAAAAAGAACTAAAAACACTGACTGTTGCAATGCAATCTTTGTTTTCTCAACAAGCAAGCGACTATACTACTGCTTTGGCAGCAATAGTGATATCTGTATTACCTGTAGCTATATTGTTTATTTCTTTACAAAAGTATTTTGTAAAAGGTATGACTGTTGGTGCTGTAAAAGGTTAAAAATGTGCATTGGATCTAAGCAGATGATGATATATTATAATTACTAAGCTATATTTATATGAAGGGAGGATAGGCACAACATAAATACACTACACGTATACCTTGTTATTGACATCACAGGCAAGGCTTTAAGTTAAATTATATAATTTGAAAGGAAGGTAAAGTATTATGAAAAGATTGAGTGCAAAAAAGATTTTTGTGTTGATATTGTGTATTGCAATGCTCTTAAGCCTTATACCTGATTCTATTAGCTTTGCAGCACAGC
Source organism: uncultured Eubacteriales bacterium (assembly GCA_964470745.1). Lineage (GTDB taxonomy): Bacteria > Bacillota > Clostridia > DSM-8532 > CAYYEC01 > CAYYEC01. Next base: position 3,082 of record CAYYEC010000206.1, read on the forward strand.
AGTTGGTTGTTGACTTGTCTGTAAATACAGGAGAAATTAAGTATGGCGCATCAGGATTCCTTTATGGCATGGGCAGTGAAGGAGTACCGACAGATAATGTACTGCAGCCGTTAAACCCGCATACTGCAGCTCAAAAAGCTCCGGATGGACTACAGCATCCGAATGGGGATGCACTAAAGATTGCACCCCAATTCGTAAGAAACGGGGGAAAATATATTCAGATTTACATGCAAGACATATACCAAAACTGGCCCTATGAAAATCTAGGTATAAATGATTATCTTGATAAGGTGGATTCAATAGTGAGAAAGGTTGTGGCTGACCCATATCGTGACAGCTATGTGTATGTGCCATTTAACGAGCCTGACGGAATTTGGTATGGAAGTAATATAACTGCTTTATGCAACGACTGGAAATTAGTATATGATAAGATACGTTCAATTGACCCAACGGGAAAAATTGCAGGAATTAATTACGCTGCTTATAACAACTCACACTATACAACGTTTATGTCCTTTGCCAAAAATAACAACTGTCTTCCGGACATAATCACCTGGCATGAATTACAGAACAATTTCTTTACAGACTGGTATACACATGTTAGCAATTACAGAGCAATAGAGACCGGTCTGGGAATATCTCCACGACCAATATGCATAAATGAATATGCAAGAAGTTCCGGAGATCTTGGCGTTCCGGGCAACTTGGTTCAATGGATGACCAGATTGGAAAACAGCAAGGTGGAAGGATGCCTGGCTTACTGGACCATAGCAGGAAGTCTTAATGATCTGGTGACCCAGAATAACAAGGCAACCGGTGGATGGTGGCTCTACAAGTGGTATGGAGAGCTGACAGGAAATACGGTGCAGGTTACACCTCCAACACAGAATGGGTCGCTTCAGGGACTTGCCGCCCATGATAGTGCTAAAAAACAGGCACGTATCATATTCGGAGGCTCACCTAATAGTACAGATGTTTTTTCCACTGATGTTGTTGTAAAAGGCTTTCCTTCATACTTTGGAAATTCTGTACGAGTTACTTTGTGGGAAATTGACAACACAGGTACAAATCCTTCAAATGGTCCTGTCTTTAAACAGGAAGGTGATTACACAATATCTAATGGACAGATATTAGTACCTGTAACAAATATGAAGGCTTTATCTGCCTATCAGATGATTGTAACGCCAAATGTAGATTTATCATCAGCGAATGTTTCAAATAGATATGAAGCAGAGTATGCAAAAATAACAGGCACTGCCAACATAACAAGTTATGAATCAGGATATTCAGGAACAGGATATTCCCAAGGATACGGCTCAACAAATAATGCAAGTACTAACTTTGTTGTAACTGCTGCTAATGATGGTTATTTCGATGTGACCCTCAGGTATTCAGCCGGCTCTTACTCTGGAGCTCCTGCAAGCAGAAATTTAAGAATGGTGATAAATGGTGGATTATATACGGATGTAACCTGTAATCAGACTGCTAACTGGAGCGCATGGGCAAATGTTACAACCAGGGTGTTCCTGCAGGCGGGAATTAATCGTCTGGATTTTAAAGCTTTTACAGCAGATGAATCTGATTGTGTAAATATTGACTATATTGATGTTACTCCGGCATCCGGGACAATTACTAATTATGAGGCAGAAGCATCCGGCAACACTTTATCAGGAACTGCAGTAAGGGAAAACGATTCGGCAGCATCCGGCGGACAATATGTAGGTTGGTTGGGAAATGGCTCTGCAAATACGCTTCAGTTTAATAATGTTAATGTTCCTGCTGCCGGAACTTATAGAATGCTGGTTCAGTTTGCCAATGCAGAAAAGATTGGTCAGCATAGCTATAATAACAATATAGTTGACAGGTATGCAACAGTTACTGTAAACGGCGGCACGGAAAAGGGCTATTACTTTTATAATACCTTGGAGTGGAATACTTATCGCACAACTGTAATTGATGTAACACTAAACGCAGGTGACAATACTATTAAATTTGGCAGTACTAATGGATATGCACCGAATATTGACAAGATTTCTATAGCTGCCCCGGTGACTTCAGGAGGTGCATCAGGATCGGGAATAGTATCCGGTGCGACATATAAGCTTGTCAACCGAAACAGTGGTAAGATGCTTGATGTTAGTGGAGGATCAACTGCTGATGGAGGAAACGTTATCCAATGGACAGATAATGGAGGAAACAATCAAAAATGGATTGTTACAGATACGGGCAGCGGTTATAAGCTGATAAATGTTAACAGCGGAAAAGCTCTTGATGTTTATGGTAAGTCAACTGCAGACGGAGGAAACGTTGTACAGTGGACATACAATGGTGGAAACAATCAAATATGGAATATTGTGAATTTAGCTAATGGGTATTACAAATTGATAAATGTTAACAGTGGAAAGGTACTTGATGTTAATAATAGTTCAACTGCAGACGGAGGAGACGTGATACAGTGGACAGATAATGGCGGAAACAACCAGATGTGGCAGTTTGTACAGAACTAATTGATAAATATAGATTTTATGCTTTGATATGGACAGTCCGGACGGTAATGTTATGTTATCGCCCGGATATTTTTTATTACGTTGAATACATTAATCTATTATGCTATAATTTATATTATCCAGTTCTTATTATAAAGTTTTATCATTTTAAGGAGCTTCAAATGGTAAAAAAATTAAGTTTTCAACAAAGATTATTTATTAGCATTTCAATAATTATTATCATAATGGTAGTAATACTTTCGTCTGCTTTTTATAAGTATTCCTCAAACACCATATTGAGCACGGAATTCAAGTCTTCACTGCAAATAGTTCAAAAGATATCAAATCAGATTGATGAACTATATAAACAGATGGATATAGCAGCCTCTAATACTGTGAACAATGAGGAAATACAGAATATTATCTATGAATTGAATTTTACATCAAATATAAGTGATGAAGATATGCTATTATATAATTCAGATATAAGAAAGATACTGCAGCAAGTATATACATATATGCCCAAGACTACAAAAACTGCGGTATTTAATTCCGAAAAGCACTTCTATTTTTATGCTGGATTATATGATGACAGCCCTGAGGTTATTTGGAAAAATATAAATAATATTGATTGGTATGAGGGTCTTATAGATAAAGATAGGAATATGTGTATTGTGCCTCCTCATCATAATGACTGGTCGAAAAGGGAAAAGAATGTTATTTCTCTCTATAGAAAATTTACAAATGTAAATAACATGGAATTTGCAATTTTTGAAATTCAACTTCCTTATTCAGTCCTTCAAGATATCTGTAAGTTAAAAACATCTACAGGTGAAAGCCAAATTATCATATATGACAACAAAAAAAATATAGTATATCCATTTAATGAAAATGACACATATATCAATAGTTTTGAACCTTCAAGTATTGTTGAGTCTACATTATTTAGTCAAGAAGGCTCCGGACAGATTAAGGGCGAAAAAGGTTCATTATTATACTCATACTATAAATCAGAATATACAGGATGGAATGTAATACTTATAAGCAAAGAAAAAGTATTTGTAAGTCAAATTGCTTTTTATAGAAATGTAACAATAATTTTTGCATTTTGTATCCTGATTGTAATTATATTTACATTTTATATGCTTACAAGTAGAATGACTAAGCCATTAAAACAATTAATTAATACTATTGAAGGTGTAAACCTGGAAAATATGAATCTACATGTTCCTCATGATGGGAATGATGAATTTAAAATTTTAAATTCATCATTTTATACTATGTTTTCCAACTTAAAAGATTCAATAAACAAGGTATATGAATCCAAAATAAAAGAAACCAATGCTCATTTTTTAGCCTTACAGGCACAAATGAATCCGCATTTTTTATTTAACACTTTAAATGCAATTAGTGCTGCAGGTGAACAATATGGGAGCCAAACTGCAACTCTAATGTGCAATCAACTTTCAGATATGTTGAGATATACTACTTCATCCTCAAACTTTGTTGTTCCATTAAGGAATGAAATTACTCATGTAGGTAATTACCTAGAATTGATGAAGCTTCCATATGAAGGTTCTCTAGAATATGAAATGCAAATCGAACATAAACTTTATGATATAGGTATCCCTAAGCTTACATTGCAGCCTCTAGTCGAAAATTGTATTAATCATGGTTTTGAAAGTATACTACCTCCTTGGAATATAAAAATTATTGGTAATATTGTAGATGAAGATAGATGGAGTATTAAAATTATAGATACCGGTTCAGGTTTTGATG
>CAYYEC010000207.1:0-7330 GCA_964470745.1 uncultured Eubacteriales bacterium
ACTCTTGTAAGGTTAACTTGACAAATAAATAAAGTAATGCTATATTTGTAATGGAAGGTTAACATTACAGGAGTGGTAATTGATGAGAAATAGATTAAAAGAACTTCGAGAGGCGTTTGGATTAACTCAAGAACAGTTGGGAGAGCTTGTTGGTGTATCAAGACAAGCGATTAATGCTATTGAAACAGAAAAGTTTGAACCATCAATATGGTTGGCTTATGATATTTGTAAAATATTTAGTAGTTCCATTGAGGAGATTTTTCTTTTTGAGGAAAGTGAAAGAAAATCAAGAGCACAGCTAAGTAGAGGTGTTGGTAATGGCAGTAAGACAAATTAGATTTTCAAATGATGAAATATTAAGAAAGAAGAGTAAAATAGTCGATGTTGTTGATGATAGAATAAGACAAATCTTATGTGACATGGCGGACACAATGTATAATGCTGAAAATGGGGCAGGATTAGCTGCTCCCCAAATAGGTATATTAAAAAGACTGGTTGTAATAGATATGGGGCAAGGGCTTTTAAAGCTAGTTAACCCAAAGATAATTAAGCACGAAGGCAATCAGGAAGTTATAGAGGGATGCTTAAGTATTCCAAATAGATTTGGAAAGCTAATGAGACCTGCTAAGGTAACGGTACAAGCATATGATGAAAATGGAGAGGATATTGTTTTGACAGGTGAAGGCGATTTAGCAAAGTGCTTTTGCCATGAAATAGACCACTTAGAAGGTATCCTCTTTACTGATTTAGTTACTAAATATATAAAGTAATGTAAGGTCAGTCTTTTTATTCAATTTTTTAAAGGTTAAGGTTTAATTATAAATATCTAATTGCTGTTGTTCATTAAAAAATGTCTTATATCCTAATTGAACAAATAAAATTACTGATAAAGCTACACTGCCAAGTATACCAAGCATTATAGCAATCTGGTATTCTATAGCAGTAACTGGTGAAACGTCAGAAAGAATTTGACCTGTCATCATTCCAGGTAAAAACACAATACCCATTCCAACCATTGAATTGATTGTAGGTAATATTGCAGAGTCAAATGCATTATCTACTATTTCTTTTGAAGCAATTTTAGGTGTTGCACCTAACATTAACGCAGACTCTATCAAATGCTTTTTTGAAGTCATACCGTCAACCAATCTGTTTACACCTAATGAAATTCCAGTCATCGAATTACCGATAAGCATACCTGCTATAGGAATAAAGTACCTTGGGTCATACCAGGGAGATAGATTAATTACTACTAGAATAAAATAAAATAAACTGGAAGTTGTACCCGTAACCATTGAAATAGCTATAATTTTCTTTAACTGTGGAGAGAGTTTCAGTCTGTTTCGTTTATATATGTTATAAATTGCGAATGTTTCCATAATACCTATTACAATTATTGTAAGTAAGGGATGACTGTTCTGAAAAAGGTATACAAGTATGTACCCTGTTAAAATTAATTGAATAGTCATTCTGGCAGAAGAAAGTAAAATTTCTTTTTCCCTTTTTATCCCTCTAAGTTTGACGATTATTAACAAAATTAATATAAAAATATATGCTGCGGACATTTGCCATATTTGAAGATTTATTACTGAGTTCATCTTTTATACCTCCTTCTAATTTAATACCTTACCATTACTGATTTTAATAATATTATTAGCATAAGATTCAGCTATTTTATTAGAATGTGTAACCATAATCAGAGTTTTATTATTTTTTTGCGTGTAATTAACTAGCTGCTCAATAATAATTTTTTCAGTATTTTCATCAAGCGACGAAGAAGGCTCATCTAATAAAAAAACATCTGGATTCAATAATAGTACTCTTCCAAGTGCTAACCTTTGTTTTTCTCCTCCAGAGAGTTTCTCAGCGTCATCTATAAGGGCTTTGTTTAAATGAACTGTCTTTAAAATATCCATTAATTTATCATCATTTACTAAAGGTTTTTCAGAAAAACACAATCCTATTAATAAATTGTCTTTTATACTTCCTGGGAAAATTGCTGGTACTTGAGGGAGCATAACAACTTCACGCCTTAGCTTTACAGAGTCAATAGCATTAACTGAATTATCATTATAGAAAATTCTTCCATCAGAACAGCTAATCATTTTGTTAAGAAGTCGTAGTAAAGTTGTTTTTCCACTTCCACTTTCACCAATAATACATGTTACTTTATTATCAGGAATTACTAATTCCTTTATATTGAGTATATCTTTATATTTAACACATTCTAATCTAAACATAAATATACCTCCTTTAATTAAAGCTCATGGAATTTTTATTTTAACATCTGTATAAGTGTATCATAGTAGATATTTTTACTCAATATTCTTAGAACTAAAAATTTTTATGATTTAGATGGCAATTGATTTAGTTGGAAAACTTATATATAATTAAAAAAATAATAATATTGAGGTGTAGAAATTGAAAGACAAGTTAATAGACTCAAAATTACATAATTTTAATTTAAGATTTGCAGAAGAAAATGATGTATCACTAATATTAAATTTCATTAAGGAATTAGCGGAGTATGAAAATATGCTAGATGAGGTAGTTGCCACAGAAGATATTTTAATGGAGGCACTATTCAATAGAAAAGCAGCAGAAGTGGTTATTGGTGAATATGAAGGCAAGCCTGTAAGCTTTGCTTTGTTTTTTCACAACTTTTCAACATTTTTAGGAAGTCCGGGTATATACCTGGAGGATTTATATGTAAAACCTGAAATGAGAGGAAAAGGCATTGGCAAAATCATGCTTTCATTCCTGGCTAAGCTTGCTATAGAACGTAAATGTGGAAGGCTTGAATGGTCGTGTCTGGATTGGAATGAACCCTCAATAAACTTTTATAAGAAAATGGGTGCAATCCCTATGGATGAATGGACAGTATATAGAGTTTCTCAAAAAGCATTAGAGGATTTGGCAGATAAATATAGTACTTAAGGAGGATATACATTTTATGAAGAAGTCTATTCTATTTGATATGGATGGAGTACTGGTTGATTCTGAGCCTGTAATTGAGGCAGCAGCTATTACTGGTCTGCTGGAATATGGAGTAAATGCAAAACCAGAAGATTTTAAGCCATTTGTAGGTGCTGGTGAAGATAGATATATTGGTGGAGTTGCTAACAAATACGGAGTAGAATATAAAACTGAAATGAAAACCAGAGTTTATGAAATTTATTTGGAGATGGTGCCTTTAAAATTGAAGGTTTTTGAAGGAGTAAAAGAGCTTCTAAATAATCTAAAAAACAATGGTCATAAATTGGCTTTAGCAAGCAGTGCTGATAGAGTAAAAATTGATGCTAATCTTAAAGTAGCAGATATTCCAACAGAATATTTTGATGCCATAATTAGTGGTGAAGATGTTATTAATAAAAAGCCTTCTCCAGATATTTACTTGAAAGCTGCAAAAGCTATAAGCGATAAACCCTCAAATTGCGTTGTTGTTGAGGATGCATTAAACGGAATAAAAGCTGCTAAATCAGCAGGTATGAAGTGTATTGCTATTGCGTCTAGCTTTTCAAGTGAGATTTTAAAGAATGAGACTCCAGATTGGATATGTGTTAAAATTGATGAAATGGTAAAGTATATTTAATACTCTGCATTGAGGATTATTGCAGTATGTAAGTAAATTTATATTATATTAAAGCAAGTATGATTATAAAATGGGAGGTTCTATACGTACCATTATACTATTTTTCATGTGTTTGCAGCTATCCGTTGTGATATCTATTATTTGAAAATATAATTTACAGGATATTATCTATAGATGTCGAACTCTAGAATTAAATTTTAAAAGGTAGTTCGACATCTATATTATCTAACGCCTAACTGCTATATAAATTTAGTTTTATAGTTCGTTATCTATAATAGCTCTCCTTTGATTAGAGAAAAGTGTGAAAATAATTTATTATTATTCATAATTCGACAAATATCGAAAAAAATATATAATATAATAAATTGATTAAGATGTAGAAATAACTTTAAATTGTAATTTTGAGAGGTACTATTCCATGATATTTGATGACGCATTGCAAAGAGAAAGATTGGCAAAAAATATTTGTTCAGAATTAAACAATTTTACTGATATTCAGCCAACCTTGATTTATGTAATTACTAAGATAAAAGAAATATCAAGTTGTAAAGCGGTAGGGATTCGACTTGAGGATAATGGTGATTATCCATATTACGCCTATGAAGGGTTCCCTAAGAAATTTGTAAAAAAAGAAAATAGTATATGCAAAATAAATGATCAGGGATTCAGAATAAAATCACCGGATGGTGAAAAATATATACTTGAATGTATATGTGGCAATGTTATTGAAGGAAGGTATGATACTTCCTATGATTTCTTTACTGATGGTGGGAGTTTTTGGTCAAATAATATCCCTGTTTTTTTATCCTATATTGCGGATATAAATCCAGATGAAAATATTATAAATAATGTGAGAATTCGCTGTAATTTATGTAAATATAAGTCACTTGCATTAATACCTATTAAAGTAAGAGGAGAAAATATTGGTCTTATTCAGATAAATGATTTTAGAGAAGATATGTTTACCTTGGAGATGATAGAGTTCTTAGAAATGATTGGAGAAAATATAGGACTTGCAGTGCAAAACAGTCAAATGTTCTCAAAAGTTCTGGAGAACAGCAAGTTAAGAGAAACAATAGCGAAACAATCTATTGCAATTAAAGAAGCAGAAGAGTTGGAAAGACTAAGAAATGAATTTTTTGCAAATCTATCTCATGAATTAAGAACTCCTTTGAATATTATGAATTGTTCCTTGAAGTTACTTAATTTATACAAAGATAATGGATCATTAATAGAGAATTCTGATAAGGTCAGCAAACAATTTAGAACCTTGAGTCAAAACAGTTTTAGGATGCTAAGACTTATTAATAATCTTATTGATTTAACAAAAATTGATTCAGGCTTTTTACAACTAAACCTTGAAATTTGCAATATTGTGAATCTAATTGAGGAAATCTCATTATCTGTCGTTGAATATGCAAAGATGAAGGATGTAAAAATAATATTTGATACAGACATTGAAGAGAAAATGATGAAATGTGATATAATAAAAATTGAAAAAATTATCCTAAATCTATTATCTAATGCTATTAAATTCAATAAGACAGATGGGAAAATATGGATTAACATATTTGATAGAGGGAATGAGATAACTGTTTCTATTAAAAATACTGGAATAGGGATTCATAAAGACAAGCTAAATTTAATTTTTGAAAGATTTAGACAGGTTGACAAGACCTTTACAAGACAAAATGAGGGAAGTGGTATAGGTCTCTCTATAGTTAAAGCTTTAGTTGAAATGCATAACGGGAGTATTAAAGTTGATAGTGTATATGGAGAATATTGTGAGTTTACTGTTATTTTTCCTATTGATATACTGGATGATAATATTATGGAGCAAGAGGAAAAATATGATGTTAAAGATAAAATTATTGAGAAAGTTAAGGTTGAATTATCAGATATTTATTTAGATTCGATTGTTTAGCTATAGAAGATATACAAAATAAATTAAAAATATTTAAAAAATTTGGAACTTTACTAAAGTAAGTACGTCTATAATATAACAATAATTTTTATATTATGGTAAGTAAAATAAGAATTGGGGGCAATTTAAATGGAAAATATGAGATTTTTTATCTTTATAGGTATTGCAAGTTTAATATTTGCTTTTATTACTTTTTTGTTAGGAATATATTTTAGAAAAAAAAGATTTATAAAATATATTCCGTCAATTTTGATACTTATTTTAGGAGTATCTTTTTTAGTTAAGTCAGTTTATTTTTCTAATGGGTTTGAAGATATAGGATATATGGTATTGTCACTAATGTCTGTAGGAGTATTTATTATTTCTACGCTAACAGCATTACTAATAGAATTTGTGTTTAGAAGTAAGCGTAAGAAAAGACAAATATCATAAAAAAACGTAAAAATCTATATTAATAAATAAAAATGCCAATACTATTTGTATAAGTTTATACAAATAGTATTGGCATTTTATTTTAGGAGGATATGGGTATGGATAAGAAAGAAAAAGGACTTAGTGCAGGTAATTTGGCAATGCTTGCAATGGGAACTGTTGTTGGTGGATCATTCTTTCTTGGTTCGGCTATAGGAATTCGTTCAGCAGGACCAGGGATAATTATATCTTATTTACTTGGAGGGGCGTTGGTTTATTTCATTCTGTACGCTTTATCTGAAATGACTATAGCTGATAATGCACCAGGTTCTTTCAGAACTTTTGCAGAGAGAGCTTTTGGGCCAGGAACTGGATTTGTTGTTGGATGGGTCTATTGGACTGGACTTATTCTTGCCATGTCTAGTGAAGCAATGGCTGTTTCAATTTTTATAAGAATATGGTTTCCTCAATTTTCTTTACCAGTTCTAGGTACTGTAGTAATAATTATTATAGCAATCTTCAACTTATTTGGTGCAGATCGTTTAAGTAAGCTTGAAAGTGGATTGGCAGCTATAAAGTTACTGGCAATAGTAGGATTTATTGTTATAGCAATTGCATTAATTGCTGGAATTTTGCCTAGATCTCCCCAAGTTGGATTTGGCGCTTTAAAAAATGAGGAACTTTTTCCATTTGGGGTTTCAGGCATAGCAGGTAGTATGCTTATAGTTATGTTTACTTATGCAGGATTCGAAATAATAGGTCTTGCAGCGCCAGAAACAGAAGACCCACATAAGACAATACCAAAAGCAATAATGTTTACAGTTTTAGGGTTAGTAGGACTATATACAATCGCAATAGCTGTTTTACTGCCACTAATACCTACAGCTAGCGTTTCAGAAGAAATAAGTCCAATGGTAATAGCCCTTGAAAGCAATGGAATATCGTGGGCAGCTAATATTGTTAATATTATTTTAGTAACAGCAATATTATCTACAATGCTTGCTGCTACTTTTGGACTTGGAAGAATGATCAGATCACTCGCTGATGAAGGATATGCTCCAAATTTTATAAAAGATAAAGGGGAGATTCCTTACAAGGGGATAATATTTTCTGGGGCTGCAATGCTTGCCGGATTTTGGCTCGGGTTTATTCTACCAAAACAGGTTTATGTTTTTCTAGTTAGTTCTGGAGGATTTTCATTACTTATAACTTATGTGATTATACTTTTAACTCATTATAAATTTCGCAAAAAACATGGATGTCCTCCAAAAGGGAAATGTCAATTTCCAGGATATCCTTATACATCGTGGGTAGCAATAACTATATTAATGGCAATAATTATTAGTATGCCAATAATACCAGGTCAAGGGGCTGGCCTTTTAGCAGGAGTCTTACTTATATTC
>CAYYEC010000208.1:0-7328 GCA_964470745.1 uncultured Eubacteriales bacterium
TTTTTTGCCCTTGGGCATAGACCCCTAAAGTATTACGACTAATTCCGCAAAATAAAAACTCTGTTGTAAGCTTTAGGAGGGAAATGGTAATGAGTAATGAAATTGATTATTTGACCGTCATTGGTTTATTTATAATTATTATTCTTTTAGGCTCTTTTGTTGTTTTAGGTGTAAGTCCTATTGAGATTATTGGTGAAATGTTTAATATATTTTATAATTAATATGCAGGAATTTAATTAAAACTTGCAAGAAAATGCGTTTTTACTTTCTGATCACAAACGCATTTTCACTTGATCATATGAAATTCATTAATATTTTGCAGGATTACTTGCAATTCGCTCATGTGCCATGTGTACATGAGAATCCAGTTTTCGCACTGTGATTACTGGCTTTTAAAGAAATTGCCCAGGGGATAATATTTGTTCCTGGGCATTATTTATTTCTTGTTTTCTTTTATATTTATTATTATTTATATCTATCTAGCAAATAGTCAGTTGATACGCTAAATGTATCAGCTATCTTGATTAAAATATCTATATTAGGCTTATGCTTGTTTGTTTCATATCCTGAATATACATTTTGTTTTATGTCTAATAATTTGCTCATTTGTGCTTGAGTAAGATGGTGTTTCTCTCTTAATTCTTTTAATTTTTCGCCTAACAATTTTTATCAACTCCTTTGATATTGATTATATGTGATATTTTAAGGAAATAAAAGATTGATTTAGCTTTGGAAATATATTCTTATCAAATAGATTGATAAAGGATTTTACAATTATCAATCCATTTGATAAATTACCATTATCAAGTAATTTGATAAAACTTTTTTTAGGAGGTCGTAGGATGAATAAGGAACAGTTTATTTCCAAATGTGATAAATTACTTAACTCGATTAGAAAAAAGGGAATAGAGGTTAATTTTGAAGTTTATGAGAGTGATACTCGCTTTGGTAAGGAGTTCGATGCCGTTGCAATCTATAAAGACTATTTTATAAAAATACGTAAATTTTCTTATTTACCTGTAGTTGATAAATTTATTGAAAACTATATGTCTATTACACAATCTGAATTTGCTGTTATTAATAATTTAATTGAAAAGGGGATTGATTGATTATGTTGTTAAAGATTGGAAAGTACAAAGGAATCAAAGAAGAGGGAAAGAGGTTGATAATTGGAATTGCGTGTATGAATGAGACTGGATTTGGTGTAAGTGAAGTTATTGAAACATATGGTTTTTTCGCTGATAGTATCAGCCAAGACATGAAAAATGTCATGCTGAATACTAAGAGAGATTCGCCAATATGCTTAGACCTTCGTGTCAGCGGTTCGGCACACAATGGCAAAATGTATATGAATTATAACTTGAATGATTTGATTGTTGGTGAGCCTGCTCAAAAGATATATGAAATATCAAGTAACAAGAATTATAGACAGTTAAAAGCTGTCTGACTATAAAATTCATCCTATTTACTGGGGAAGGGTAAACTTCCCCTTTATCCTTGGAGGTTATGGTGAAAAAGGTATTTGTATTGGTCATGGTGATAATTTTTACAGTAAATTTATTTATAATTCCTGTCTATGCTAATTTGGTTGATGATTTATGGGATTATCTAAATGGTGATGATGGTTCTACCGGTGGAGGAGGAGAGTCTGGAGGTGGAGGTTCTTCTGGTGGATGGGATGACCCAACTCCGACACCTGACAGTTGGTTTGTTGACCCAACGCCTACTCCTGACCCAGAAGCTACACCTACACCAAGTCCTACACCTGTTCCTAATTTGAATACATTACCTTTTTATGATCCTTTTGACACATTTGATACAAGTAAATATTATTATACTAAAACTTCATATTCTTCACCAAGCAGTATAAAGCTTGCTGGTAATGCTTTACCTTATCCGTATTTAGTAATTAAGGATATAAACATATATGATTTTGAAATTAAAACACATGTTAATACTAATTGGAACTTTGAGCAAATTGCTGGTTTTGTTTTTCGTTGGAAAGACGTTAATAATCATTATATTATCGTATTTGATGATTATTTGACTTATATTAAGCTTTTGAAAGTTGAAGATGGTGTTTATAGTTCTGTAGCTAGTAAACGCTGGACTGATTCTAATGCCTTTTATTCTGGTGACTATCCTGTTGGTAGAGAAATAAAGTTAACTTCTATTGATGGTTATATACGTTTATATTTGGAAGATAATATTATTTTTGAATATGATATGGGTTCTATAGATTATGGTCTAGTTGGAATTGGACATAACGCTTATGCTGACTATTCTTATTATTATGATATTTCTTTAGACTTGCCTGATTATATCCCACCACCAACTCCAACACCTACACCTACACCTATTGTTACACCGACACCATCGCCAACACCAACACCGACACCAACACCTACGCCTATTCCTCCTTTGGTAACACCAACGCCTATTCCGTCACCAACACCTACTCCAACTCCTGCTCCTGTTGTTATTACTGACCCTGACGGAACAATAACTACAACTGAGCCTGACGGAACGGTAATTGTAGAAACACCAGACGGTACTAAAACTACTACTGAGCCTGACGGTTCACAGACTATAGAAGAACCTGACGGTACTATTACAAAGGTTGATGCAGATGGAACAAGCTTTACATTGCCTAAAATCAACTTAGATACAAGTTGGATAGATAAGGTTTTTGAGCCTTTGTATGATTGGATTCGTAGTGCTACAAGTACTTTACAGCCTGTAGGTTCTATATTTAAGGTTGCATGGGGAATCTTTCCTCCTGAGATTACATACTTCATATGTTTTTGTATTTCCTTGGGGATTATTCTTCTTATTTTAGGATTACGGAGGTAGTTATATGAGTGCTGTTTGGAATGTTTTATGGCAAATTTTAAAATGGATTGGTACGTTGATTTGGTATGTACTCAAGGTCATATTTGGCTTTGTATTTGGATTTGTTAAAGTTCTTCAGGAATTAATATCTGGAATACTATTTTTTCTTCCAAATGAGATTGTGACACTTGTCTTATTAGCTATTTTAGTAGTTGTTGTTCTCCGTGTATATAACTTAATTCGTGGAGGTAGTTAATGGATATTATATTATTTTTTATTGAACAATTCGCTAAGTATTGGAATCTACTTCGTATTAAACAAACACCTCTGGGAATGTCCTATATGACTTTATTTATCGGTTTTTTGATAATTGGTGTAATGATTAGCTTTGTAAAGATTATTACTAATGTTGTGCAGTATGAAGGTCAAGACGTTATTCGCAGGAATGTAAGTAGTAGATTAGGATGGAGGAGAAATAATGGACGAAATACAGCTTCTAACGGCAATTTTAGCAGAAATACAGGACAAAGACGTATTAAATCAAATTAATAGTTCTTTAACTGATATGTTAAATATTCTTAAGTTTATGATGGCAATTCAAGTAGTTCACTTTTTATATGATGTTGTAATGAAGGAGAGAAGATATGGAAATTTATAATATTTTACGAACATTGCTCGGTTCTCCTCCAGAAGGTTATGAATTTTTAGAGTATATCATGTCGGCTCTTATAGCGATTTGGTTCATAAAGCAAGTTTTTAATTTAATTGAATTACCAATAAAGATGATTACATCTAGGAAAGGTGGTGATTAGAATGACAGGTTTGGCAGGATTTTTAACCGATATTGGTTCTATCTTTACAGCAATTGTTGGATTCTTTGGAAGCATATTAGACCTTTATACAACTAATCCAGTAATGGCTATTGTATTTACAATGGGTATTCTTTCTTTTGTAGCTGCAATTGGTCAACGTATGGTAAATAGAGCTTAGGAGTGATTTAATTGGAAACAGTTTCAGACGCAGTATATGGAATTGATGATGTTACATTAAGTACATTCCTTGGTGATATTTCAGACATTACTACTACATCAACCAGTTTTTTGGGAAGTATATTTAATCTTTATACTTCACATCCTGCTTTAGCAATTATGTTTACTCTTGGTATTATTGCTTTTGTAGCATCAATTGCAAAAAGATAAAACAATAATGGCAATGGCGTTACGAAGTAGCCATTGCCATTATTGTTAACTTTTAAGAGGTGATTTTATGATTGGTTATATTATTTTAACAGTATTGTTTTTATTGATTATGTATATATTTAAGTCTTTTGGATTTGTTGTTATTGGTCTTATTCTGATATGGTTTTTTGTCGGAAAGATTAAACCCGGCAAGACAAAAATTGATTTGGTAATGGGTAAGACAGGTATCGGTAAAACAACTTATTTGGCTTTACAAGCTAAGAAATATATTAAAAAAGGTTACAAGGTTTTTTCTAATGTTGAAATAGCAGGAACGTACAAAATTGATGCTAAGAAGGACATTGGAACATATCTGATACAAGATGCTTTATTGATTATTGATGAAGCAGGAAACGAATACAATGCACGTGATTGGAAAGCATTTGGTGAAAACTTATTTTATTTCTTTACACATCATCGACATTTTAGGACTCATGTTATTATATCTGTCCAGTACTGGGATAGAGTAGATATTACTATTCGTGAACTTATTCACGCAATCTATGTTGTTGCTCCTTGCATCCATCGCAAGTGGTTAATGAAAGTTAAGGAGATTGGAACGGATATCGACATTAATACTGATCACCAAATTATACAGAAATACTTCTGGATTCCGTTCTGGCAAAAAGGTGTACAGTATTATTTTAGACCTAGTGCATGGAGTCTGTTTCAGACTCATAATCCGAAAGAACTTAAAGAAAAAGATTGGGAATACTGGCATGAATACGAATATCAAAGTTATGTTCATGAACTATTTAATAGTTTTAGATTTAAAATTAGTTCCTTGAAGTTTCTCCAACGACCTTCTTAGCTTGCGGCTCAATAATATCCTTCCTTGCATCGAGCAGACTGTATCTTGATATTGCATCAAAATTAATTGTGATACTTTAACTCGTACAAAACTGATACTTAGAGAACTGCGAGTTTAAACGGACTCATGTAATGAGCCTTAGTCGCTCGCGGGAACTCATTCAAGAATTGACTTAAGTATGGCGTGGCGAAAAGGAATCGTTTGGAAAAAGTCAACAATACCACATTTATTATACGCTTTTAAATAGAAATAACTGGAAGATTTCAGCAAACTTTTTGAGAAGTAAAAATGTATCCGCACCCCCCCTATGTAATACGGGGGTGCAAAGGCCATAGAATCCCACTACAACCATTGATATTACTACATTTGAAGCCTGTAGGGGGGGTACTTAAAAATTTAAAAACTTAAAAATGTCTTGAAATACCTTTATTTACTGACTTTCACGACATAAGGGGGTGTTAGTATACAAGCTTTAATAGATTGGATTAATTTTACCTTTAAAGATAATCCCGATAGTGATGAAGAAACTACTCCAGAGGATATCATTAAAAGCATTCTATGCTTAGATATTGAAAAGTTTGAGCCATGTAAAGGAATTTATAGATACAAAGATGGTTTACGTTACGGTCATATTTGGGTTCTTTACAACGGTATAAATGAGGATATGGGAATACATGTCCAGATATCTGGAAAGGGTTGTCGCTTTATCGAACAGTTAGAAGAATTCACTTGGCATGGTTTTTTTTCGTTGGTTCTATTTCATGGTTGCACTTTTTCAAGATGTGATATTGCCATTGATGATAGAGACTATTTGAATATGGATAGAATCAAGGGTTATATTCAGGCTCATTTAGTATCCAGTAGATTTAAAACCTATTCTAAAACTGAAAAATTTAAGTTTAAAGATAATATCAGGGAAGGGGATACCCTTTATATTGGTTCTAGAGATTCTGACGCATTTATACGAATCTATGACCAGAGTTACAAATCCGAGGATAAATTGAACTTGGTTCGTTTGGAAATGGTACTTAAGGATGGAAATGCTCAAAAATTTATTAAAAGTTACTTGAATCCTAAAAATTTTAAAAACTTAACATTTGTTATTAACAAGGTCTTGAACAATTATATTCGATTTATCAAAAAGGATTCTACTCGAAACAAAAGATGTTCAAATGCTGAATGGTGGGATGATTTTTTAATTACTGCTGAAAAAATGAGTTTAGGAGTTGGAAGGAGTGAAACAACATTGGATGGTACTTGTAGTTGGATTGAGAGAAGTGTTGCAAGTAGTTTGAAATTGATAGTTGAGACTAAAGGTGAAATGTACTTAAAAGCAATGATTGAAAAGGCTCTATTGGATGAGCGTAAAAAACAAATTAAGGATGAATATTTGAAGGCTGCTAATGAATAGTATTGGAGGATGAATTTATGAAAAATCAATTGAATGTTAGTGAAGTTAAATATATGTATTTGGATGGTCATACTGATAAAATTACTAAAACTTTGAAAGAGGTTGCTTCTAGCTTTTGTTATATTGGTTTTCTGCTGTGGGAAGTTAGGAGATACAAATATTATGAGTCTAGGAATTACAGCAATGTTGTTGAATATGCGGAAAAAGAACTTGGATTTAAAAAGAGTACTACAATGAATTATATTCGTTTATGTGAAGTATTTTCTACAAGAACTGCAAGTGGTGACCCTTCTATGAATTTAAATTTGCAATTTCAGGATTATTCAGCAAGTCAGTTAACGGAAATGCTTTCCATGTCTAACGAAGCAATTAAATTAGCAAGTCCAGATATGACTGTTAAACAATTAAGGGATGTTAAGAAAAAAGTCCAGACGTCTGGACAAAATGAAGAACAACTGGAAAATCAAATTGATGCTTATGAGGTTCTGGACATGGATGAGCCGACCGTTAATGATGAAGATGATGATATTGAAAATGATATTAAATGTACTGAATATGAAATGAAACTAGGTTTGCGAATACAGGAACTTGAGGATAGAATTAGATATTTGGAAAAGGACAAAGAAGTTATTAATAATATGTTTGATTATTTTAATCAAAATGAAAAACTTACTAAACGTAAAATGCTTGACTTTATTAATGATTTTATTGCAACTGGAGAGTTTGATGGCTAAAATTCCTTACTACAATTGTTATTGGTGCAGGTGTGCATATTGTGTTAAAAAGTTATCTGTTGAATGTTTTAATAATTGTCTTAGATGTGAGAGATTAAAGAAAACTTTCCCCAATAGACATTGTGATAAATTCGTTGAGTATACAGAACAGACAGCTAAGTTATGGGATGAGGTTCAAAAGTGTAAGAACTGTAAATTTAAAAAGTTTTACAAACTTATTAAAAGCAAATTGGAAAAACTATCCTAGCTAATTCCGCAAAATAAAAACTCTGTTGTAAGCTTTAGGAGGGAAATGGTAATGA
>CAYYEC010000209.1:0-7327 GCA_964470745.1 uncultured Eubacteriales bacterium
GTCTATAAGCGTACCAGCACCCGGCTTGCTTATAATTCCTTTGCATTGTCTGCTTATATCAAATAACCAATGGTTTTCTTTCTTGTTTGTATAAACCGGTATTTGTGAATCCTTTATTTCACTATAAGGCGGAAAATCATGTTTACCTTCTTTATTCCTGTTATAGGCAGACCATGAAGGATCATTTATAAAGTACCTGTTTCCACTCTTCCTGCAGCTTGTCTCTTCCATCTGATAAGCTACAATGTCCAGTTTAAAACCTTTTTCCTCAAGTTCGGGTATTTTCCCCTGATATGTACCCATGCCCCATCCTCCGCCATGGACAACAAATCTATCCTGCCTTTTTTTAAATGGAATAGGTTCGTCATTGGTTGCACTCAACTGGCAGTTAATTTTTTTATTCTCAACGTCATACAGCCATAGGTCTGTATAATTAAAATTATAGTCGGGCTTGAATTTCTTTAACCCTTTCCACGAAGGAGATAAATCAGAATCCACATATAGCAGGTCAACATTTATTTTTTTTGGCGCTATTCTTTCCCTGTACATATCCAATATATACACCCAGTGCCCTGAGAGAGATATAAAATGGTATCTTTCATTCATTTCCCACGATTCCAGCAGTTTGTCTACCATTTCATAATTAATGCTTTCTCTTATATCTATAGGCATTTTTGTTGCAACAAGTGCGACGGAAAAATTTTTATGGTATGCATCTCTACTGGCTTTTATCTTTTCTTTTTTCTCCTTTTCTATAAAACTCTCAAATACAAGCACATCAGTTTCTATGCCTTTCTGTGCCAACTGATAACTTGCAAGTAAGCCGGGGACATAGAAACCCAATCCAAACCCGGAACATAATACAGTAACCGTACTTTTAGCCATCATATTCTTCCTTCCTTTATTAATAGTCCTTCTACAGTTTTAATTTAATATAGAAAATGAGAGTGAATCCAAAAAGCTAATTGTCTTTTGAACAAGCATCTTCCTTTTACCCTCATTTTCAGCAATTATCGAAAAATAAAGCCTTCCCTTATATATATCTTTTTCAGTACTTTGATTAATAAATAAGGTGTTTGCTGTAAGCGGCAGTATTCCTTGCCCTTTTTCAGGCTTAAACAGAAGTTCTTCCTTTTCCATTTTTTCAATAACTTCATCAAAACTTACGGCTTTGGAATTAGAACTCAATGATAAATAGGTTAAGTTGCCATTTACCCCAAACTTGGAAAGCCGCTTATCCAAATTATGTTTGATTAAACTCATAGATTTTCTTGCATTTATTTCAATCCAAGGTACAATTTCTCTATCCTTCAAAAGCATAGAATCCACACACACATCCCCAAAATAGCCGTCTTTAAACAACTCATGCCCTATTCTTTCCATATTCTCAAAATATCCTTCCGACTTAATAAAGTCAAGAAACCCTTTATCCGCAGTAAAGGAACCTAGATAAGCAAAGTCGTTGTTTATAAGTTTTTGTACTGATATAATTGACGTTTTTCCCTGCTTGTCTATATTCAACTGACATGAAAAGTCAAGTTCTTTATCCAGAAAAGGTTCTATTATAAACTCCGTCTTTTTACCCTTCTTTTCCTGAACTCTGAGATATTCCACAATTCTTTCCATTATACTTTCAGAGTTAACAAGCAAATTTCCTTTCCCTGAAACTCCAAAATAGTCTTTAATAAGTAAAGAACCTCTTTTTAAAAGTTTTTTACCTATATCTTTAATCTCATCACTGCTAAATGCAAACCTGCTTATATTTTTCACATCTAACCTGTCTTTTAACTCAGTAGAATAAGCCTTTGAGTTTACGTTTCTAATTACATCCATGGAAGGTGCATCAAAAAACATCTTATATCTATTACATACTGCATTGGAATAGGGCAATATAGCAAAAGGAGACAGAGTACTGCCTTCAGGTATGAGGCTCTTAAAATATTCACTGTCTTTTGTTTCATCAAGCAGCTGAAAAACACATTTACTATTTTCTTCTACATTCTTATTACTTTCATCCTGTAAACTCAACTTATTATTTAAAAAGTTAAACCCTATTCCCGAAAGATAATCTTTATGGCTTTTATTCATTTTATAGCGGGTTATTAACACATCGTCCTCATCACAAAAAGAAAATAATAGTTCATCCATTGCCGAAAGTATATTGTTCATATCCTTATCATTTATTGATGGAAGCTTTGAGAATTTTTTATCCCTCCAAAAAGTTTCCGAGTCAAATGTACCGCAATATACGGTCGAAGAAAACATTCTTTCCATAAAGCACTCTCCTATGTGTGTTTTGATAAATAATTACAAAAAGTACTTAAAGAACTGAGATGATCAAGATCAAATTCTTCAAAATCAATTTCAACGTCAAACTCTTCTTCTACCCTGAGAATAAAATTAATCACCTGAAGGGAGTCCATACCTACTTCATTGATAATATCAGTAGTATCATTGATTTTATTAACTAAATCCCCCTCATTTTTAACTTCACTTATAATATTCTTGATTTTTTCCTTCATAACTCTTCCTCCATTCATAATATGCTTTTATTTGTTTTTTCAAGTACAACTAAAATATCCGTTTGCGGGTATTTTAAATTATAGTTGGTTATATGTAGTTGCCTTACATCTTCTACCGATTTAATTATTAAATCTGGAGGAAGACATGATTTAATATGCTCCAAAAGAGTTGACTTCGTAAACCTCCATATTACTCCATCAATAGATGAGTTAACCATGTACCCTTTTGCCATGTGCGTACCTGACTTATCTTCCTGTAATATTACAGGGTCAGAAATTATGATTACACCCTCATTGTTTATTAATCTTGAGCATTCTGCCAGTGCCTTTTTATGATTGCGTATATGATGAAAGCACCTTGCAAAAATGACAGTATCAAAACTCTTATCTTCTAAAGTGACTTTACAAATATCGGAATGTATATATGTACTAAACCGTTTTTTCTTCAAACCGTATTCAAGATATTTTTTATTGACATCAAGATTTACAAATTCAATTTGACTATTTTTTCTGTAAAATTTATTTAATAGACCAGTTCCGCATCCCACCTGAAGCACTCTTCCTTTAAGTTCAGGTAGTATCCTATAAACACAGGTAGGATTCGGAAAATTCAGCACGAACATAGATTTCTCATATATAAACGGATATTTTTCACTTAATCTAACAAATATACTTTTATAAAATGGATTTTTTTTAGTATTTTTTTTAAAGTCATATTTGTTGAACAGATATAATGGATAAAACACTATAATAAAAATAATATATGCTACTTTTATTAAAACCGATAAAATGTTATTATATCCTTTATTTTTCACTTTATTTAACTCCTTTTTTGAAATTTTATTTATTATATACTCTTAGACACAATCTCCAAAGTAATACTAATCCTCCTTAAACCAACAGACTCTATTTAATAAATAAAGCCTATGAACATTATCTAATTCACTTTACCTTAGAAATAATTTCTAATGCTACTTTGGCTCGCCTAAAATCTCCCATAAACTCCAACTCCACTTCAGCTATCCTCTTATGCCTGTCAATCCTCTTTATTATACTTTCCCTACCTTTTAACGCTCCTGAATCTATAAAAACCCTATCTCCTTTTATAAGGGCTTTAGACTCTTTTACAGTATATTCGTCATCACAGAACCCTAATAAAAAGTTCTTTTCATCTTTACTTAATTTCGTATAACTTAAGTTCTCTTTTCCTAGTAATTTAAATATACATTTTGAAAAGTAACATTTATTGATATATTTCTTACAATAACTTATAGCTGTTATTAAATGTTTTCATAACATTATGGCTTATATAGCTCATCACCAATCATATTGGCTACATAAAGGCTTTTTCCGTAAAAAACAATCAATTCACAGTTTAAATATGGATGAAATCCATTAACATATGATGGAATAATAACTTTCCTCAATAAAGTATTTTTCTTTAATAATTCTAAGCTGTTTGAATATATAACAAGTATTTTATTCTTTGGATACATAGGATTAGGTTGAATAAATATAATAGAATATTCTCCAATATGATTAAACCCATTATAGCAAAACCCGTCTTGATTTATTTGTATTTTAAATTCCTTTTTCAATTCATTTAACAACTCATTATTATTTTTGCACCCAATTAGAATAATATTTGAATTCTCTAAAATATCTTTTGATATATTATCTTTAATAATTGGATATTTTACATGAATATCAGGGTCATAACCTTGGGATTTCGGTTCTGAAAAATTATTGGCAATTTGTTTTATTATAGCTTCTTCATTTGATGAAGAGAATGAAGAAGTTATACATATTTTTAGGGATTTCATATAAATATCTAGAACTCCCATCCCCCAAGAGCTATAACTCTGTTTTTGAATATTATCAGTTAAGATATATCGACTATTATTTTTAGAGAAGCTAAGATTATTTCTATGAGCTTTTGGAATTAATATTTTATCACCATTTATTAATATTTTTAAATCATTTTTACTTATATAGTCAGGAAGCATCAATATAAATTCTTTTACGTTCTCGAGAAATATTAGTATATTTGAATTATTTTTAACTTCTAATTTAAACTCACAAAATTTTGAACCAGTTTCAACATCCAGAATTTGTATCCATTCATTCCCATTATGGCACATCCTTTCAGTCCTATAATATGATTTTGTTGAAAACAGCTGCTTCCTTTGCTTCAATAACCATTCAATTAATAATTTACTGTACCAAACGGCAGGCAACAATGCAAGGTGATCGAATTCTTTGAATAAAATAACTTTACTTGAAACAATATCTTTATGTTCCATAATCCACTTATATGTTATATTATAAAATTGTCTAAATACCGGAAGATCCTTTTCACCAAAAACAGCAAAGAAAGGTACATTCCTTATATTTTCTAAATTTTTTTCATAAACCCCCCCGGAAATTGGAGCAGCAGCTGTAAAAATATCAGGAAATGCTTGTATCAGACTCCAGCAGGCATAAGCACCATTAGAAAAGCCTATAAGATATATTCTGTTATCATCAATATTATATGTCTTTCTAATTTCCTGTATAGACTCTAAGATTGAAGATTCACCCATATAGTTTCCCAAAGTTACATTTCGGGTAGATATTAAAGCAAAAAAAGCATCTTCAGAAAGTTCATCAGGTAATTGTGAAGAAAAAATTTCTCCAGTACTTACAATATACGGCACTAAATATACAATTATTGGATATGTTTTTTCTATAGAATAGCTTTTAGGGGTACATATAATATATTTTTCTATACTTTCGTCCAATTTTGATTTATAGTAAACATCTATGCCAGTGCCTCTTTGATTAAAGTGTTCTGCAATTGTTTTTGGTAAATTTTCTGAAGTAATTATATTTTTAATTTTTTTACTATAAAACATCATTTTGTTAATAGCAATTTGTTGGTTATCGGGGTTGTTGTTTATTATACTGCTCTTTAACTCTGTTTCTGACATTTTTAAATCATTCAATAGCCCCGTGTAAAATATTTTTGTTTTTTGGTTAAAAGGAAATTTTACCAAATAATCTTCATAATAATCCAAAAAGCCATCTATGTTTTCTAAAAAATAATCGTGAACAATCATATGTTTTTGTATTCTATCTTCACATTTTAAGTCTTTATAAACAATATTCAGGTGAAGTGCAAAAGATTTATTCCAGTTAATTTTATACTTAGAAGTATCTATCAATACTCTTTGATAAAAATTAGAATTTAGACATTCTAATTCTTCGTCTTTAGAATTACAAATAGATATTTTTAATGATTTAGATAAATCTATATTTATAAAATCTTTTGGAATTAATAACATTTTATAAATGTCTTTGTAGATACAACAATTTTCATTAATAATCTGAATTTTAGTATCCCCGCTTTGTTTAAAGAAATCTTTCATAAATTTATTTTCGATATGCGTTGATTCATTTCCAAGCTCGCTTATAAACATAGAAAATATCAGATTTTGCTCTTTATTAGTATTAGTAGATATGCACTCAGCTATAATTATATTATTCCCTTCATCCAATGTAGACAGTACGAAGTCAGTTTCAAAAATATCGGGATATCCATTGAAAATAAGTACGCTATTCAACCAAACTTTAATTCTGCAGTTAAACTTTCCAAACCTTATAACTGCTTTCTTTTTACAAGTACTTAAAATGTTTGCAAATACAAAAATACGTTGATTATCTTCAAGCTTAAAATCCGAAAAATCAAAACCTACATTTAACTCATCGGTTTTATCAATATAAAAAACTTTTTGCTGTTCACCTGATCTCATTACTATGTTTTTGTCTTCTTCAATTACAGCATTATTAGAAGCAAATATATTATTTAAATCATAGTTAAAAAAATCATTCTTATCAGGATTAGTCAATGGGCCAATACAAAATGCCTTTAAAATTCTAATTGATCTATTAAATGAAACTGTAACTTTCTCGATACAATTATTTGAAATCATCATTATTTTTCTTGTATGATGTACTTATAACAAAATACATCAATATTCCTTTCTAAAACTTATAATTTATACTTTGTTTAAAACTGTGGACTTTTAATTTTTCTCATAACTTTGATTATTTTTGAATTTTACTATAATGATAATGAAGTTTTTGACATAGTATTTAAAGTGTAAAAACAAAATTTTCGGTATAAAATTTTTTCCCCGAAAATTTAATTAATAAGAGATTATAGCATTTTTCTTCATAAAACATAGCTTCACCAACTCACACCTAAATCAGTGCTACAAAGAATATTTAACCAATGACATCATCAGATATTCAACGCGACACAAGCGACGATTGATACCTTTCAGAGTTTTTTCTAAGGCTTGTTCAACCAGTTGGGTCTACATTAATTTAAAAAATACAATAAAGTTATTATATAATATAACATTTACTGACATTTTCATTGAAAATATTTTATGATTAACATTATAACTTGTTATGTATTAGTTGTCAAGTTTGTAATTAATAATATTTATATCTATAATTTGTTATTTTATGTCGATTTTTGTCGTTGATATTTGTTATTTTTTTTATTAATTTTCTTTTAATTAGGATTTGAATACTATAACGATAATATAAACTTAGATATTATCACAACTACTAAAAATACTTTAGCTTCCTTAATAAATTAAGCTAAATTTAAAAATATCTACCATATTTTTTCATAAAAAGACTCCCAACCGATTTTCTAGCAGGAGTCCAATTCGCGGGGACGGTTCTATTGAATTTGTTTAACTCTTTTATTAAATCATCTGGAATTTGCCTCCCCGTCTCATCTACAATCTTTC
>CAYYEC010000210.1:0-7268 GCA_964470745.1 uncultured Eubacteriales bacterium
ATTTATTTATATGAAACATATCATCAGCAGGTGTTAAAACTTCACTTTCATCTATATAATCAATTCCAAGAGATTCGAGCACTTGAGCCTCTACTATATGTCCAATTCTTGCTTTCGCCATTACAGGTATTGTAACTGCATTTTTAATTTCCTTAATCATTTTTGGGTCTGACATTCTTGCTACTCCACCCTGTTTTCTAATATCAGAAGGTACTCTTTCCAATGCCATTACAGCTACTGCTCCGGCTTTTTGGGCTACTTCTGCTTCTTTAGCATTGGTAACGTCCATTATTACGCCACCTTTTAGCATTTGAGCAAGATTTTTATTTAGTTCATATCTATCATTCATAATATTATCCTCCCTGACTGTATCGATACAATTTTAAATTGTATCGATGAATTTTAGATATTATTGCATAAAATCCTTTTTATGTCAAGATTATTTTTGCTTATTAATCTCGAATTTACAATGAAATATCTTTACTATTAATAGTAAACTGTTTATGATTTTTTATTAAAATACAATTGAATTTACAATAAATATAGTTAATCCATCTCCTTTTTTATATATGTCAACTTTCTTAGAGTTCAAATATAAAAAATTTTTTATATTTTACATATATTTCATTTGATATATACATTTGCTTATTGTATAATTTCAATGTAAGCTCATTATATTAAAGAATATAACAATATATAATAGTAAAGTTTTTTGTTTTCTCAAAATAGGTTTTTTAAAAATTTTAAATTTTATATTAATTTTTTTCAAATACTAATAATAGGAGATTGTAATGAAGATTAATTTTAGTTATAGATTAATATCCAAAATTTATGATTTATGTGAGATTTTCTTTTTTTCCCGTAAGAGTAAAAGTCCCCGTCAAACCATATTAAACTATTTGCCGGAACATCCAGTCAAAATCTTAGATGTTTGTACCGGAACAGCCATCAATGGTATTTTAATTGCTGAACAAAAGCTAAATTCCACTATAGTTGGAATTGATATTTCAAAGGATATGCTGGCTATTGCCAACAAAAAGATAGCAAAAAAACAGCTTCATAATATACAAACAGTTGTAATGAATGCAGTAAACTTAGACTTTGAAGCTAACGATTTTGATATTGTTATTATTTCATTGGTTCTACATGAAGTAGGCAAGCCTTTGGCAAAAAAAATACTAGATGAAGCTAAAAAAGTGTTAAAGCCTGACGGATTAATTTTTGTCATAGAATGGGAACAACCAAAAAAACTTTTTCAAAAACTTATGTTTTTAATTGTCCACTTTTTAGAGTCTAAAAATTTTAAACATTTTTTAGAACTTGATTTTAACAAATTTTTTAGAGATAATGGGTTAAAAATAAACCGTATTCATCATTGCGATTATACATGTATTTTCAAATTAAGCCAAACCCTGTGATATTAGAAGAAACATCCAGATCACAGGGTATCCTAATATTAAAATATATCATTATTTCTTATATGTTTATATAATATTTTTTACCTTTCCTTTTGCTGAACAATACTGAAATAGATCTGCTCTTTGTGTTGGTTTGCATTTTCTAGCAATTTCATATGATATATTCTCTGGTAGTGGAGTAACAGTGGTATCTATCTTTTCTTTAGCAATTACACTACCAGAAGCAATACCAAAACATACACAGCCTGATTTTGGAAAGCATTCTCCCATATTGTAATATATATTCTCTAAAGAATCTTCATAAACGTTTCCAAATGCCAGTGGTACTGCAACACATGGCGTAACCTGTCCGTCATTATTTATAGATATGTAATTAGAGCCAGCTCCACAACCAAGATAATCTATACTTTCAAATTCACAAAAATTTACTATTATCGGAAACTTTTCATTAGATGCATGGTCTTTTTTTAATTGCTTTACTATCCCCATTGCTTTTCCATAGAATCTTCCCACAGCACTTCCTTCCAAATTTCCTTGGGGAATCGGCAGTACTACACGTACCTCTTGCACATTTAATTTCTCAACTAACTCAAAGTACTTTTCCAGATAACCAGGCTTCAACAATTCATTAGTAACACATACTGTAACAGCTGTATATATATTATTCTCTGTTAATATTTTTATTGCCTGAAGAGCATCTCTAAATGCATTAGAATTATTTCTAAGTCTACAAGCTACTTCTTCATCAAAATGATCTAAACTGATTATACATCTTGTTAAATTTGTATCCTTAATTTTTGAAGCAAATTCATCATCAATCTTGTGCCCGGTTGTAAACAGTACTCCCTCCATTCCATCAGGAATAGACCTAATAATATCTATAATATCATTTCTTAACATAGGCTCACCACCTGTTATTCCAACTGATGCTGTCCCCATTTTATATAATGATTCAATACATTCTTTTATTTTAGCAAGGCTCATATCTTTTGATTCATATTTTGACCTAAAGCAATGCCAACATTGACAATGACACTCTCCAGTCACAACAATATCTGCTTGGAGTGGAACACGCTTATCATAATTTGAAATCTTATCTATTCCATTTAACATTCTATTCCATGCAGCACTAGGAAATGTTGGTAAAAAGCTATTTATGTAATATTTTTTATTTTCTAAACTGTATGTATACTTTTCTTTTTTCTCTTTCCAAAACTCCACTATATCCTGGGCAACCTGCTTATTATCGCACTGCTGCATAGCTTTTGAAACATCTTCCTTTAGGGACATATATCTTATAAACTTATTAATTTTTATCACCTCTTGCAATTTTAAAATCTATTTAAACTTAAGTTTATTTTCTCATATTAATACTGAATTGCACACATCTTCCACTGTTTTTATATTTTTTACATTCATATCGTCTCCTGTAATATCAAACTCATCTTCCAAAGACGATAATAAAGAAACTAAATCAAATGAAGTCAGGCCTAAATCACAAGTTAGTTCTGATTCTAACTTAATATCTTGGAACTCAACATCTGTAAATTGTGCTATCACTTTTTTGATTTTTGCAATTTTTTCTTGGTTGTGTTCATTTTTCATAACAATAAATTCTCCTTCTCATTAATTATTTGTACGTTTTAGCTTTCTTAATTCTCTTTTATCAAATGCTTCTTTATATAATTTAACCCTTACAATACGCTTGTATCTAGGCCAACTCATATTTATTTCATCAATTAATTTTTCGATAGCTGCTTTTGGCTCTTCAATACCATTGTCCATAGCATACTTATAATTTGGATATACTGCAGCTGCCAAAATATCATTCTTATCATTATGAACTGCATATACAAGTACAGTTTCAACTAGTGGGTAAGCCTCAATGGCTTGCTCAAGTTCTACTGGTGAAATATTATTTCCATCTTTTAAAATAATTAGATCTTTTTTCAGGCCTGTAATATACAAATAATTTTCCTTGTCTATATATCCTAAATCCCCTGTTCTAAACCATTCTCCATCAAAAACTTCTTTTGTACCATCTTCATCTTTATAATAGCCCTGCATAACAATACTTCCACGGACTAAAATCTCATTATCTTTTATTTTAACTTGACAATATGGAGCAGGACCAATAAGTCCTACAGAATCTTTCTTTATATTATTTGCAGGATTACAAGCAACGACTGGTGAACACTCCGTAATCCCATATCCATTTAGCAATTTTATACCAAATACCCCAAATTTATTTACCAAATCTGGATCCATATATGAACCACCACATACAATAACACGCAGTTCTCCACCTAACGAATCCAA
Organism: uncultured Eubacteriales bacterium; assembly: GCA_964470745.1. GTDB lineage: Bacteria > Bacillota > Clostridia > DSM-8532 > CAYYEC01 > CAYYEC01. Next base: position 3,738 of record CAYYEC010000210.1, read on the forward strand.
TATATTTCTAAACAAAATATGTCGGATATCAATTTTTAGCTTCAATAAAAAATTACTTAGCTTAATAGCAAGTTTTAGTTTCCTATCCTTTCCAGATTGCTTTGCCTCTCTCCAAATACGTTTATAAATACTTTCTACAATCATTGGTACCAATATCAGCATATTAGGCTTAAACTGTTTCAAATTTTTTGAGAAATTCTTTAAACCATCACCAATGCACATAGTCATCCCATAATACAACATTAAAGTTAGTACTTCACACGTAATTTCCAGCATATGATGTGTTGGCAGTACGGGCATAGTACGCTCTCCAGGTACAAAAGTATCTTTACCGATCAAATTTGCAGAACAAATTATATCATGACAAATATTTTGATGTGAAAGCATTACACCCTTGCTCACACCGTCTGACCCAGATGCAAAAACAATCATTGCCGTTTGCTCTGCCTGTATGTTTATATCCGACACATTATTATATTGTGTTTTAATAAAATCAGAAAGTGAAATAAAACCCTCTGTATTCTGAAAGCAAACAAATAATTTTATATTTTTACATTGTTTTTTAATGTACTCTGCAACGTCCATGTGACTCTTATCAAAAAAAATTGCACTTACATCAGCCAAGTCAAGTAACCTCTCAATATCAGCAGCACTCAAATCCTTATCAATAGGAACTACAATATTTTTTGATCCAGTTACTCCAAAATAAGTCACAATCCATTCATAACTTATCTTCCCTATAATAGCTATCTTTTCCTGTTTTATGCCCATTTTTTCAATACTTACAGTCACTGCATCGGAATCCTTTTTGAGCTGTAAGTATGTTTTTTCAACCATAATTCCCATAATCTTTGACCTTATAGCTATTCTATTTTGAAACCTTTCTGCAGAACGTGCAAGAAGAGCTGGAATGGTATCAGCACCTTTAAAATTATCTAGGATGTTAGTTATATCATCCATATATCCTCCTACAATAATGTCCCCAATAAAATTCATCCATCACAGAACTTTTTTGATATATCAACTAGTAGTTTGTAAAGCTTCAATTTCAGAGTTCTGTTATTAAGCTTTACAAATCTACTTCCTATGTTTATAGTCTGCATACTCTGAATAATATACTTTACAGACAACTATTCTAAATCATATATTTTGTATAATTTTCAAAAACAATTAGATGATTTTTATATACTATAGCTTACTATTTACTCCATGTAATTACATAGTTTCCCTTTGCTTTAGCTGCAATAACATTGATTGTATACTTTTGTGTCTTATCTATTATAAATGTTACTTCTCCAAAATCATCTGACTTATTTAAAATCTCATTTCCAGCCTGATCCTTTACCTTCAACAGTAAATTACCTTCTTCCAAGTTAAAAGAGTAGTTTAACTTTACATTATCTCCCTCTTCAAATTTTACTGTTTTAATTTTAGAACCATCATAGTAATTGAATGACGCACTCAAAGTATTTCCATAATTATTTTCGACATATCCAACTTTTTTTTCGTGATCTGTCAAAAAGTCAAATAAAATGTAAGCTGCTAATAACACTACTCCTATAATAATCGCAATTAATATTATATTATTTCTTTTACTCATAGTTTAAGTCTCCATTCATCAACATTTTTATTTCTACTATTTTTAAAGCATACTAACAAATTATGCTTTACTTAAAATTTTCTGAAAGAATCTCCTGAATTTTTGTAAACTGTTCTTGTTCTGCTTGGATAATTTTTTCCCAAACATTTATAATCATTTTCATTTTTTCTGATAAATCATCTTTAACATGTGCAATACTGCTTAGCAAACTAAAAAGGTTACTCCAATTATGTGAAATTTTTTCAAACTCGTAAACAACAGGATAAAAATCAAGTATTCCATATTTGTCTGCACAGTGTTTTATGCATTTCCCAAACTCTGACCGAAACGCAGTATAACTACCGAACATCATGTTATTTCTTAAAAAAATCAATAAAAACTGAATAATTTTATGTTGATGTTTGTCATTGTTTTTATAATGATCCAACAGTTTTTGTAAATCTTCCCTAAGTTTCTGCATACCATATATACCTTTTTTAACTTCCGAACCCTGAAATGCTCCCATCTTTAGTTCATAGTTCTCACCTTTATTCAACATAATATCTGTTATATTTTTCAAACTACTCAAAATAGCCTTTTTAACATCTTGCCTACAAATCTTATTAATTATATCATCTTTTTTTATATAAAAGCATGTCCCATCCGGCGAAAAGGGTACACACACAGAAAATCTATATTTTTGAAATTCTTCTATAGTAATCTTATTCACATCTTCTTTCTCATCATCATTTGTTAAAACTATTAATGCATCGCCTTTTTCTTCATCGTAGCCCACTAACAAAAGAGTGGATAAATAATAAAGGTTTAATTTCTTTTGACTGGTAACAGCCTTTTCATCTCTCATTAAAAATCTGCTATCAATTTTAAACATAATAGGCATACCCTGATCAATCAGCTGCTTCATATATTCCCATTCATGCTTATCTGCCCCTATTTTCTCTTTTTGATAGTCAATATTTAATTTACGTAAAAAAGTTGTCTCCAAATCATTATGTGAAACAGTTGCATAAGGTAACTCTTCAAATGAAATCCCTGGAATTTTAATATTGCTGTAATTAAAAGAAAAAGCTTCGCTAAGCAAAAATACTTCATAGGAATTAAGATTTATGCCGTAGTGCCTAACAAGTTCTTTAATAGATTTAACTCTACAATCTAATATTTCTCTTTTATCAATATGCTGATATGTATCAATTAGCTGCACTATACGCATCCTCCTTTTTATACTTCCTTGCCTGTTGTTTACATATTATAATAATTTTTTTTATGATAAAGGACCAAATAAAACGTGCAAAAAAGATTAAAATAATGATAGTTGTAATTCTTGTAGAAAGATATCTTGTCATACCTTCAAAAGTAATGTGTAATTCTGAAGGAGCCAATTTATAAAGTTTTAAAATATCCGATGAAATATTTTGAACTGCCAAGTTCAGAGATTTACCTAAAAACAAGAAAAAGTATATAAAAAATAATGCTGTAAAAATTGAATATATATATATAACAACTTTTTTCATTTTACTTAAGCTAGTAAATTTTTGAGGTTTTCGAAATAATTTTTTAAATAAATTAACCCACATTTGTATCATAATAGATTTTATTTCAGCTACTCCAAGAAAATCAGCTAATACCCAATACCCATCAAACTTTATAAAAGGATTAAAATTTCCAAAAATCTGAAATCCTGATAATAAAATAGCTATGGCAAGAAGATTACTTTTAATAAGGAAAGTATTCAATATAAATGAGAATACTAAAAAAACTCCTTGTAAGTACATACCTCCAAGATCCACAACCACTCGTTGATGTCTTTTTAATTTCCATACATTAGTAACATCTGAAAACAATACCGGCATAATATAGTAAACTCCCATACCTATTCTACCTGGCACACTTCCATAGGACATAGCTGCAATTGAGTGTCCCAACTCGTGGAC
>CAYYEC010000211.1:0-270 GCA_964470745.1 uncultured Eubacteriales bacterium
AGTAATTACAGGATTTCCCCCTGTAATTCCGGCAATTTTATGAGTTAAGCTGTTTGCTCCACCAATATGTCCGGATAATAAGCTAATAATGTTTTGCCCATTTTCATCCATTACAATAACAGCAGGGTCTGTCCTTTTGTTGATAATATAAGGAGCAATACTTCTAACAACTATCCCACATGCCATCACAAATACTAAAGCATCATATCTCTTAAATAAATTTCCAATAAAGATATTGAATTCATCATCTATTTTAAATAAATTGTCTAT
>CAYYEC010000211.1:280-2962 GCA_964470745.1 uncultured Eubacteriales bacterium
ATTCCATTTTCAAAAAAACACTCTTTGACAAATATATGGGCTTCCAGTCTTGTCCCAACTTTAAATGCAGCTCTGGAACCATTTTTTGTCAAAGCAACTATTGCTGTTTTCATATTATCACCAATCACTTCTCAACTGCTTTCCTATATTCATGCGTAAAATTCTTATCATATAATCTCGACAAATCATATTCATCTCCAAGAAAATTCCCAACAACAACTAATGCTGTCTTTTTAATATCCTCCCGGTGGATCAGTTCAGCTATATTTTTTAGTGTACCTCTGATTATTTTTTGTTCCGGCCAGGATGCCTTATATACAACCGCAACCGGTGTATTTTCGTCATATCCTTTTTTAAGTTTTTCAACCAAACTATCTATGATCTGAATACTTAGAAAAATAATCATAGTTGATCTATGTGACGCTAATTTTTCAATGCTTTCCAATTCAGGTACAGGTGTCCTGCCTTCCATTCTTGTCAATATTACAGTCTGAGTTACGGCTGGAAGAGTATATTCTTTTTTTAATGCAGCAGCTGCTGCACAAAAAGAGCTTACTCCCGGAATAACTTCATATGATATACCTCTTTTATCAAGCTCATCCATCTGTTCACGAATAGCACCATAGACAGATGGATCTCCCGTATGAACTCTTGCAATTAATTTACTTTGTTTTTCACCTTCAAGCATAACTTTTAGTACTTCTTCCAAAGTCATTCCGGCACTATTATGTATTTCACAATCTTTTTTAGCACAACTTATAATTTCTTTATTTACCAGTGAACCGGCATAAATAATAATATCAGCTTCTTCAACTATTTTTTTACCCTTAACTGTTATTAAATCCGGGTCTCCCGGACCTGCACCAATAAAATATATCATTTTATTTAAATAGAATTAAAAAACTTTAAATATACAGTTTTTGTTAATCCCTAACTCCTTTCTTCTTGATAATCATTGTAGTAAAATAACTTGGTTTTTCGTTTATTTCATTATTTAAATTAAAAACTATTTTTTCATCTTCCAATCCACATCTACTTATTTGAACAGCCTTATCAATTAAATCCTTTTCATTCAGTTTCTTTATTATTTCTTCATAGTCACCGGAAACCTTCATTAAAACCACATTATCAAAGCTATCAAGTATATTATCTAAATTTTCGCATTTATAAGCGGAGGGAATCACAGCTAAAGTTTCTTTATTTTCTGCCAGGCTAATTCCTACCCTTGATGCTGAGGCACAAAATGAAGTTATTCCGGAAACGATCTCACATTGGAATCCTTCACTCACGAGTTTTTTATGAAGGTATATATATGTACTATAAACTGTAGGATCACCTAATGTAATAAAGGCAATATCTTTTCCTTTATCCAATTTAACTTTGATCTTAGCTATTGCCTCTTCCCAACTCTTTTCAAGAATAGAATTTTCATAGCTCATAGGAAAAATCAATTCAAAAACTTCACCAGTAATATTTACAACACTCTTAATAATAGAAAGCGCTAAGCTTTCTTTTTCCATAGCTGTTTTTGGAATTGCTATACATTGAACGCTTTCCAAAATCCTTTTAGCTTTTAATGTTAATAATTCCGGATCTCCAGGTCCTACGCCTATACCATATAATTTACCTTTCACATTAAACCTCCACAACACTGTTTTTCCGCTGTTATTATATATACCGGGTTAATCGCTTTCATTAAATGCTTATTCCCTGCCTTCATACTTTTTGATATTGAAATATTTATAATTTCAATGTTTTCAAAGCCATTCTTTTCTAAGCTTTCCATAGCTTCATATGTGGACTCTATTGTTATACTATTTATAACCACTATAATATTTTTATCAAAGCCGGCTGCCCATTTGAGTATGTTATCCATATTTCCTTTTGTGCCACCTATAAATACTCTATCAGGCTGAATATCATTGTTTAAAACCTCCGGCGCTTTACCCTCAATTAAAAATAAGTTTTCTATATTAAATTTCTCTTTATTCCTTTTAATTAAATCAATACCTTCCGGATTACACTCTACAGCAAACACTTTTCCTTTGCTGCATATCAATCCACATTCCATTGACACAGATCCCGTCCCCGCACCAATATCGAAAACAACACTATTGGGTTTTAGTCTCAGTTTTGATATGGAAATAGTTCTTATCTCCTCTTTAGTCATGGGAACATTACCCCTTATGAACTCGCCATCAGGTATACCAATAGTACACTTGCCAATTCCATTTTGTGATTTATTTATCTTGTCATTATTCTCAATTATCATAATTGACAGACTTTCAAAATTCAATTTTGTAATTTCTTCCGGAGTTCCTGCAACAATTCTTTCATTTTCATAGGAGAGATTCTCACCAACTGTAACTAAAACATTTTCTATCCTATTTTCTAAAAGTCTTTTACATACCTTGTCAGGGCTGTTTGCTCCTCCAGTAAAAACTGCTGTTTTCCTATTGCTTTTTACTATATCTACAAAACCGCTATTTTCCCTACCATGAAGACTGGTTATATAAACGTCATCCCAACTCATTTTAAGCTTTGAACAAAGATATTGAAATGAACTGATTCCAGGTAATACTTCAATTTCAACTTCCTTAAGATTTAATTTTAGATATTCCATAAAGCTATAAAGACCCGGGTCACCGGTAACTACTATAATAATTTTTTTCATGCCTACAT
>CAYYEC010000211.1:2972-7246 GCA_964470745.1 uncultured Eubacteriales bacterium
GCTGTATATATTTAGCTAACTCTTTAAGATTATTCCCTATTACTATTTCTTCCTTGCCAAAATCTCTAAAAAGCTCCAGATTTCTTTTTCCTCCAATAATAATATCACTATTGCTTACAATATCTATAACTGCTATATTCAAATACTCTTTTGAGCCTGGCCCAATTCCAATTACATATAGCTTATTACTCATAACTACTCCTAATTTTATTAATTATTTCTTTAGCATTATTGTCCATAGCAAGTAAAGCATTATTTTCTTTAAACAAAACTGTACCAACTTTTATTTTATCAAAGGTATATTCCTTACATTTCTTTGATACATTTTCTACTATTCTTGGATATATATTCTCTAATTCGTTTTCTTCAATTATACTGCACGCCCCATCTGTCGTTCTGCATTTAAAAATACTTTCTATTGTTTTCTTTGAGGCACCTTCTAATGCTGCATATGCAGCTATAGTTTCCATTCTTCCATCCGAAACCCTGCTGTGAGTGTGAAAGTTTCCTGCTGCAACTTTTACAAGTTTACCTAGATGTCCAACAAATAATATACTTTCAAAATTTTTTTCTGCGGCTTTTTCGAGCATATATCCTACAAAATTACTAATTGTTATTACATTCTCACTTTTGATACCCAACTTTTCTATAGCAAATTTTTCACCAATATTCCCAAAAGTAAATACTATGTTTTTAATGTCTTTTGAACCAAGTACATTTAGTTCCAGTGCAAGAGAATCCTTCCAGGCTTCTTCTGACATTGGTTTTACAATTCCTGTTGTTCCCAGAACGGATATTCCTCCTACAATTCCTAATTTAGGATTATAAGTTTTTTTAGCAATATCCTCTCCTCCCGGAATACTTAATAATATTTCAACACCCTTACCCTTTGGCAGTACTTCATTAACTTCTTTCAAAATCATGTTCATTGGGACTGGATTTATAGCCGGTTCTCCTATTTTAACTTTCAACCCCGGTAATGTAACTATCCCGATTCCTATACCTGCGACTATTTTAATACCTTCTGCATAAACAAATCTAGCTTGCGCAAACACTTTAAGTCCAGTTGTTATATCCGGGTCGTCACCACCATCTTTTATAATTGCGCATGTAACAGAGTCATTTTCCATTAAAGTATTTGCCACCGGTAAATCCAATATTATATTTGCCGGGGTATTTATTTTTATTTTTTCTACCAGTTCTTTCGACACAAGCATCTTTACTGCCGCCTTTGAAGCAGCCGCTGCACAAGAGCCGGTAGTATATCCCATCCTATATTTTTTCCCATTAACTATTTCATATCTATCAAGCATTATAAGCCTCTTCCCATACCCCCATCACACATCGCCTATAGCCCCTTGCCTCAAATCATATATAAAATCGCATTCATTATAGCAGCAGCCACATTACTGCCACCTTTTCTCCCCTCGGAGATTATAAAGGGTACCCCGGATTTTTTTAATAATTCCTTTGACTCTACAACATTTACAAATCCTACAGGCACTCCAACTACTAATTTGGGCATTATCTTTCCTTCTTCAATGAGTTCACATAGTCTTATAAGTGCTGTTGGTGCATTCCCCAGAGCAAAAATTTTGTTATTCTCATTTTTTGATGCATGTTCCATGCAAATTGAAGCTCTAGTCACATCTCTTTCTTTTGCTTCCTTTGCAATATCATCATCACTCATAAAACAAACAACCTTACCTCCGAAGTTTGCCAGAGTTTTTTTATTTATACCTGATGCAGCCATATTCGTATCTGTTACTATATTACATCCATTTTTAATTGCTTCTTTTGCACTCTTTAATGCCATATGGCTTATATTTAAAATCTCTGCATATTCAAAATCCGCAGTTGTATGTATTACTCTCTTTATTATTGGTTCCTGCTCTTTATTGAATTTCCTATCTCCCAATATTTCAGATAGAATCTCAAAGCTTCTTTTTTCAATATCCTTAGGTCTAATAATTTCTATACCCTTTAGCATGTCCTATCTCCATTTCAATCAATTTTTTCATCATTCCTTAATAAAAATAATAGTTCTTCTTTATTTTTAGGTTTATCTCCCTTATTAAAAATATAATGATTATTAATAAGTTCATCATATATTTCTAAGATCATTGGCCTTAATAAATCAGCTTCATTTAATAGCAGCGTATCATCAAATATCTTTTCAGGTGATCCTTCTCCTATCATTTCTCCATCTTTCATTATGAAGATGTAATCTGCCCATGAATAAGCTCTGTCAATATCATGAGTTGATATAATAACCGTTGTGCCATCTTTATTCAATTTATCAAATAGCTCCATAGTTTTTTCTGTATGCTTCGGATCTAAAGAATCCGTTGGCTCATCAAAAATAATAACCTCGGGTTCCATAGCCTGAATATCTGCAATTGATACTCTTTTGACCATGACTTAAAAAATGAGTTGCTTTATATTTCAAATCTTCTGTCTCTGTTGTTTTAAGAGCATTACTTACTCTTCTCTCTACCTCATCTTTTGATAATTTTAAATTCATTGGTCCAAATGATACATCCTGGTATACACTTGCTGAGAATAATTGGGAATCAGGGTCCTGGAAAACAATTCCCACTTTTTTTCTAAGCTCAATTAATGCTGAATTACTATATTTTAATTCCTCATCTTTAAATAATATTCTTCCGTTTTTAGGTTTTAGGACACCATTCAAATTTAGAAAAAAAGTCGATTTCCCAGAGCCATTTGATCCTAAAAACGCTATTTTCTTTCCCTTCTCAATCTTACAGGATATATTCTTCAATGCATGAGTACCGTCACCATAATAAAAATTTAATTTTTGAGTCTCAAATATGTATTTACACATAAATTCTCCATCTTTTACAATTTATAAACAATCCCAATTATTATTAGCATAATTTCAAAAATAGCTATTAATATATAGTTTAATATCGAAGTAGGAAACTCCTCTTCTAAAACTCTAATTTCACCATCATAACATCTGGACTCTAAAGCTAAATACAAGTCATTGGATCTTTTAAATGACCTTACAAAAAGTACTGAAGCAAGTAACCCGGTAGATTTAAATTTTAAACCTAACTTTGAATACCCAAGTCTTGAATTCTGAGATGTATAAATCTTTTCACCAGTATCAATTAATACAAATATAAATCTATATACAAGGCTCATTAGCTCAATGAATAGTTTTGGAATTTTCAATTTCCTTAATACTGATATTATATCAACAACCGGGGTTGATAGGGATAAAAAATACAAACACGATACAGAAGACAGTGAAACTAAAAATAAATTTCCTGCACTATTCAGACTACTGTATGTAATCCCTAAATGCTTTTTAAATAAAGCAAATTGAAATATAATCTCAGAATTAACATCTACTATATTAAATAATACTGTAAGTATACCCATAGCTAAAAAAGCTATAGGTATACTCATAATTTTAAAGTAAAACTTAATTGGAATACCAATTTTAAATATAATTATTAATGCCATTAGTACTAATACTATTGTTGAAATTAGTATAGAATTATACCCCAACAGTATTCCCATTGTTAAAACTGCAAATATAAATTTTTCAAAAGGATCCACCTTTGAAAGTTTATTAAAATATGCATATTTATCAAATACAATCATTATTCATTTGCCTCTTCACCCTTTTTCTTACCTCGCATGTATCCGATATAATAGAATACTATCCCGGACCCTATTGCTGCTTGAAGTGAAAACAAAAGACTTTCAATTTCTCCACTTGGAGGAGACCATATTGGCTTTGCCCATGCCTTATAATCAGGATCCAATTTTCCAATAGCTTCTTCAGCAATTCCATCGGCTCCTCCAAATTCAGCATTTTTTAAAAATATCATCGGTACAAAAGTTATCACTACTACCAAAAGTATTAAAACCAAATTTTTATTAATTATATTTTTTTTCTGGATATTCTGCATTTTAAACCTCCTCAGATAAAATCTTCAAATCTTTTAACTCGCTATTGCTGTACATAGTTAAGAAATTGAATATTACTACAGTAAGGATTCCTTCACTTATTGCAAGTGGAATCTGAGTTATGGCAAAAATACCTGTAAACTCTACTAAAGATTCCATAAATCCTCCCGTCGGAGAAGGATGACCTAATGCTAATTGAAATGAAGTAGTAACATAGGTCAGGAGATTTCCCAGAGAAGACGCTAAAAAAACTGCCATCCATTTTGGTCCTTTTAATTTATTCACCAATTTAAATATTCCAAAAGCAGCCAAAGGACCTACAACAGCCA
>CAYYEC010000212.1:0-1431 GCA_964470745.1 uncultured Eubacteriales bacterium
CCCTTACTATCACCATAAATAACAGGAATACTTGGAGTATCCGCTGTCTTGACCATCCCCTTTAATGCCATTGAAACAGTTGGCGGAGCCATATTGTTTCCGTATGGAACTACGCTCATTGAGAAATTATAAGTATTCAATTCCTTAAGTGCTGCATCTACATCAATCTCAGGAGCTTTATGACTTGTAGTATGACTTTCTTCTATATTTTGTATAACAGTCCCAAGGAAGCCTTCATATGGAGTAAATATGTTATCCTTGTCTGCACTTTCAAGGGCCTCCCATGAATCACTATCAAGTATTGAAGATTCTTTTACACTTTTATCCATAATCCCGTAGAAATCCAGCGTAAATGAGATGGACAACAGCCCTGAATTGCTGTTATTTATTGTTATTTCGCTTACTCCTACTTTGTTTTTAAGCTTATTTATACTGTTTAAAAAGCTTTTCAATTGATTGTTTGTGCCTTCGGCATTTATATTAAGACTCATTACAAAACCCTGTCCATTGCTTATTGATGTGTTTTTGCTGCTTTCTTCCGTTATTTGGTCTTCAAGCCCCAAATCCTTCAAGGTTTTTTTTAATTTTTCATCTCGTATTTCAGAGACTGTCTTCAAATCATTTTTAACTTGTTCTTCTGATTCTTCCGCAGCCACTGTAGGTTCTGTAAAACTTACTGATTGAATATCAAGCTCAGAATTTTCTGCTAAATCCCTTAAAAGAATAATTATTTCGTCATAGTTCAAAAAGGCAGGGAATTCTACTCTTAAGTCTCTTAATTTTTGACTTAAAATCTTTATCTGACTATCCATACCTTCTACTTTCTTTTCATATGCTTGATTTATACTTAATGTTTCTGTGCTTTCATTTATGGAACTCTTCATCTCTTCAATAGTTTTTAATTGAGGAAGTAAAAAATAGTTTACATACACAAAAGCTATAAGCAGTATGCCAAATACTGCAAGCAGGTTTCTTTCTCTCTTGCTAAAGTTCAAATAATCACTTCCCGGCCCCAAAATATATGCTCATGTTAAAGTTGTATTCTTCATCAGTTTTTAATAATGCAGAAACTGATACACTGTCAAAATACTCATCTTCTCTTATATTTCTTACAAATGCGGCAACCTCATCCTGGGTTTTTGATATTCCCGTCAGGGTTATTTCATTTGAGTTATCCTTTGTCTCTGAAGCATTGAATGTAATTATAAAAAGGTCTTGTGGAGAAGCCTTTTCCAATCTATCAAGTATTTCAGCTATATCAATTCCACTTTCTCTCATCAAATTTCCGGTTTCTTCTCTATTCTTGTACAAATCCTTTACAAGGCTTAACTGGTTTTCAATATTGACAAAGTTTATAGACTCCTTAACCCTTGTCTCTAAAGCATTTTTTTCTTTTCCAAAAATACCACCTCATTTAACTTTTTTAATCAA
>CAYYEC010000212.1:1441-7228 GCA_964470745.1 uncultured Eubacteriales bacterium
ACTGTGAAACTAATCCAAAGAGGGTATCCAATTCCCACAACTAAAAGTGAAAGCAAAATGAATGCACTTATGGTTCCAAGTAAGCGTTTTTTCTTGTTTGTCTTTTTTTCTATATAGCTAATGGGAATTAAATTTATGTCTTTCAATACACTGCAACCCCTTAAATATCATCTGACTTTATCCTATAACTGTTTTGTAAAACTATTTCTCTACCTTTTCCAATCTGTGTCTTTATCTCAATTTCAATTAATTTCGTATCATAACTACCAGTATCTTCTTTAACCTTAAATGTTTTGACGTAGGAACAAATGTCACTCTCATCTCCACTAGTAGGATTTTTCTTTTTTATGGTATTTCCTTCTTTTGTATATTTCAAATATCCATTATCAATTATTAACTCATTACTAAAACCATCATCATCTTTAGAACCTATAGTTATATCCTGACTATCATTCTCTCTCAAGCTCTCTATAATTTCATCCATGGCTTCTCTTGCCTCTTCCTGAGCCGCCATGGTATCATTTTCAATATAATATGTTTTATTCCCGGTATTAAAAACAAGGGATACAGGTAACATTACAACCATCATTATAGCCACCGCCGTCATTAATTCTACCAGTGTTACTCCCTTTCTGTTTCTAATCATTACACACCACCATATTGCCTTTAGCCTTTAATCTCAATCTTAATCTTAAACCTAACCCTCTACCTAACCAACGCCCCAACAGCATTAACAAGAGTACCATAGTCTTCTATAAAGTCTCTAATATTCTTCTTCCCCTTATAAATTACATTGGAAAATCTTTCGTCATTTCCATTTCGTATGTGATTTACATTCATACCAAAATAAGACTGTAAATAGTTATCCAGTCCTTTTAGCCTGCTTCCTCCACCGCATAAATAAACTTCCTGTACTCTATTATCTGAATTTCTGGAATTGTAAAAATCAATAAACCTTTGAATATCGTCTAAAATTGTATTAATTGTAGGTCTCAATATATCTTCAATATATGGATCATTTAAATCCAGGCTGACATTTTTTATTTCCTCTTTACTTACTACTGCCTCTTCATAAGCTTCAGTCATATCCCTGTGAGCATTTATAAAACCTATGCAAAGGTCAGATATGCCATTTAACAGTATTCTGTTAAATTTTAATATGCCATTATGGAAAACATTTACACCAATAGTTTCAGAACCAAAATTAAGGACTGCCAAGCCCTTTTCGTTTTCATTGTCTTTAATAATAGTTTTATTTTTTTTATTAAAATACAGCTCTGGATATAAGAATTTATGAAGACTATTGGCATTTATGTCTATTGCCGTGATTTCTCTTTTTAGCAGTTTGGAAAATTTCATATATTCCTCAACCTGCTTTATGGGCACAGCAACTAATTGAACTCTGGAAAATACACCCTCTTGAGTGAAAACATCCTCCAAAGGCTTAAAATCCATAACATAGTTTTCCAAATCCACAGGAAAATACTGCTGTGCTTCATACTTAAGAATACTTGCTATTTCTTCCTCAGTTGATTTGGGGATTTGGATATCCCTTGTGATGACACCAGTTCCTGTGATATTTAAAATAAGCTTGTCTCCCTTGATTTTGTTGGATGAAAAAGCCAATCCCAATGCAGTGGCAATTGCATTGGCATTAATTATTTTTCCATCCTTTATGGAATCCTCGGGAGTATCTATTATTTCATATTCAGTTATTTCTATCTTATCTTTTTTTAATCCGCCATAGACGATTTTGGTTTTACTTGAACCTATGTCTATAGCGATTTGTTTTTGTGTGAACATTAGTTTGACTCCATGATTTGTAAATATAATAAATTAATATATAAATAAATATTTTAAACGCATGTTATATTTCAAATTTTATACTATTCAATTTTACTATAACCATCAGTCACTGAAGTTGCACATTCAACATCATATGGAGATGTATTTTTAACATTAAAAGTATAGCTTGAACCTTGTTGAGCTTTAGGAATAGTACCTAAAGAAGCTTCAACCCACTCCCCTACAGTAGTTCCAATATCAGTAGTTGGAAAAGAAGTCTCTCCATCCGCTAATTTTATTTTTACAACGTTTTCTATCGTGGTAACATTTGCATCATCTGCATTCTTTTTAGCCTTTGCTATCTGCCCTGATACCAATGGCGTAGCCACCGCAGCCAACACACCTAATATAGCAACAACAACAATCAACTCAGTCAAAGTGTAACCCACTTTACTCTTCTTTAACTTCTTTAAAAACATTAACATTTTAAAACCCCTCCTATATTTTATCCTATACTATCATACATTCCGAATATCGGAAGCATCATTGCAATTACTATTGAGCCTACAAGTAATGCCATAATGAGCATCATTACAGGCTCTATAATTGCTATCAATTGGCTTATGGAAGTGTCTACTTCATCATCATAGAAATCTGCCACCTTTTCCATGATAGAATCCACAGAACCCGATTCCTCACCAATGCTGATCATCTGTGTAACCATCATTGGGAATAAGCCAATTATTTCAAGAGGACCAGCAAGATTTGACCCTCTTCTTATATCTTCTTTAACCTTTACAAGTCCACGACTTACTATCTGGTTGTCCACTACCTTGTCAGTTACCTCTAAAGCCTGTATTAGTGGTACACCCGTTCTAAGTAAAGAGCTCATGGTCCTTGTAAAGCGGGAAGCCAAAATTTTCTTTACATTCTTACCCACCAATGGTAGTCTTAAAACAATATTATCTAATATAAATTTGCCTTTTTCTGTACTCTTAAATTTATTAAACAGGTAAGAAATCAATCCAATTGTTACTATTAAGCCAATTATAAAGTATATATTTTTAAAGGTATTGCTTACATTTAACAGTATTCTTGTAGGTAAAGGTAATTCTGCACCAAAGTTCTTAAACATACTTACAAAGTTTGGTACGATAAATATTAGCATTCCTGCTACCATAACCAATGCTATACATCCTATAACTGTTGGATATGTCATAGCAGTTTTTATTTTCTGTCTCGTCTTATTTTCCTTTTCAAAATGCAGTGACAGCTTGTCCATTGCTATATCCAGAGTACCACTGACTTCTCCAACCTCAACCATGCTTGTAAGTACTACCGGAAAAACCTTTGGGTATAGCAGCATGGTTTCTGACATTGTTTTTCCTTTCTGTACCTCATCATAAACCTTTGTCAAAACTTCGGCAAGCCTGGGATTCTCTGTCTGCTTTCTAAGCAAGTCCAGACATCCCATTACAGATACACCTGCATGTATCATTGTAGAAAACTGCCTGCAAAAAATAGCCAAATCCTTTACTGTTACTTTTCTCAAGCTTCCAAGCTTTACTTCTTTTTTTGCCAGTGTCACTTCTTCAATATTTATCGGATAAAAATTTTTGCTTCTTAACAGGGAAACAACCATGTTTTCATCAGTGGCATCAAATCTGCCGGTTACTATTTCGCCTGTACCGGTTTTTGCTCTATAATTGTAAGCTGCCAAAATTTTCACCTCGCTGCAATTCGAACTCTAGTTATGGTATTTTTTTACATTTAATTCATCATACATCATATATTACCCATTGCATTTTATAAATACACTTAAAATATTACATTATTTCCTTTAATAATTCAATATTCTTTATATTAAATATTCATTAAATAATTAACCCATACCTACCAATCTGACAATATTATCCACATCCGCAGCAAATGTCATAATATCGTCATATGTCACCAGACCTCTTCTGTATAATTCTACTAATGAACCGTCCATTGTCTGCATTTCAAACTTTCCGCCTGTCTGGATAAGGGAATTGATCTGATGGGTTTTGCCTTCCCGTATCAGGTTTCTTATTGCGGCTGTTACCACCATTACTTCAACAGCAGCTGCTCTCCCCATGTTATCTTTTCTTTTTAACAGCTGCTGGGAAATTACTCCCTGCAATACCATTGAAAGCTGTACCCTTATTTGCTGCTGCTGGTGTGGCGGAAATACATCAATAATCCTGTCTATTGTGTTTGCTGCACCCACTGTGTGGAGAGTTGATAAGACCAAATGCCCTGTTTCAGCAGCTGTAACTGCAATAGAGATTGTTTCCATGTCCCTCATCTCTCCTACAAGTATTACATCAGGGTCTTCCCTTAATGCTGCCCTTAGTGCTGCCGCGTAGGATTTTGTATCGTTTCCTACTTCCCTCTGGTTTACTATACATTTATCATGCCTGTGCAGGTATTCTATAGGGTCTTCAAGAGTCAGAATATGTGCATTTCTTTCCTTATTCATCTGGTCAATCATGGAAGCCAATGTGGTGGATTTGCCGCTTCCTGTAGGGCCTGTAACAAGAATCAATCCCTTTGCTTTTTTGGCAAGCTTACTTACTATGGAAGGCAATCCCAATTCTTGTATTGCGGGTATATTTAAATTAACCATTCTTATGGCTATACAATCAGTACCTCTTTGTTTATATACATTTACCCTGAATCTTCCTACGCCTTTTAATGAAGAGGAAAGATCCAATTCGCCTTTTTCCTCATACTCTTTTAATTGTCTTTCATCCAATATGTCTCTTACAAATCTTTGAGTGTCAGGCGGCATTAGACGTTCCTGACCAATCCTTATCAACTGCCCATCTTTCCTGATTATTGGCGGCACTCCTACAGTTATATGAATATCTGATGCCTTTTCTTGTACTGCATATTGAAATAACTCCGCTAGTGTCATAGTTTATATCCTCACTTCTATTACTCATTTGAATAGGTTACTCTAACTATCTCTTCAATAGTGGTAAGCCCTTCCAAAACATGCATTTTTACATTTTCCTTCATGGTAATCATACCTTCGGATACTGCAAAATCCTTTAATTCATCAACTGTGCATCCTTTGTTTATTAATTCCCTGTGTTTTTTGGCCATGGATAAAACTTCAAAAACAGCCATTCTTCCTTTATACCCTGTGTTGTTACATGCAGGGCATCCCTTGCCTTTATATATAATAATAGGGACGTCTTTATCTATCCCTAATATCTCCATTTCCTCTTCAGTAGCCTCATGAGCATCTTTGCATATATCACAAATCCTTCTTACAAGCCTTTGGGATATTACTCCAACAACTGATGAAGATACCATATATCTTTCTACTCCCATATCTATAAGTCTTAAAACGGTGGAAACAGCATCATTTGTGTGAAGTGTACTTAATACAAGATGGCCTGTCATAGCAGATTTTATAGCAATTTCAGCAGTTTCGGCATCTCTTATCTCACCAACCATTATTACGTTTGGGTCCTGCCTTAATATTGACCTTAGCCCCATTGCAAAATCAAAGCCTATCTTATAATTTACCTGAACTTGATTTACTCCTTCTATCATTGACTCTACAGGGTCTTCCACCGTTATGATATTTACATCAGGTTTGTTGAGTTCCTGTATGGCACTATATAGAGTAGTTGTTTTTCCACTACCTGTGGGCCCCGTTACAAGTATAACGCCATGAGGATTTTGAAGCATTTGTTCAAATTTCTTTTTATTTTCCTCTCTAAAGCCAAGCTCATCTTTAGATACGAGAAAAGCTTTTTGGTCCGCTATTCTTATTACTATCTTCTCACCAAAAATAGTAGGTAAAATAGAAACCCTTAAATCCAGATCTCTTTCGTCTATTTCTACACTGATTCTGCCATCCTGTGGAAGTCTTTTTTCTGCTATATTCATTCCACCAATTATTTTCAGTCTTGCTGAAATGGCAGGCATTATCTCTATTTCCGGTCTCATGACCTCATATAATAC
>CAYYEC010000213.1:0-7218 GCA_964470745.1 uncultured Eubacteriales bacterium
TAGTAAAATAGAAAATATTTTAATAGAAAATAACATTCCACATTTGGTTAATAATGATATTCACAATATTATACAGAATAAAGTATCAAAAGAAATAGACTGTATTTATCTTAAAAATAATATTCTATATATTGTAGAACTTAAAAACAAAAAGCAAAGATTTGATTTTAAAGGATTTATAAATGCTAGAAGAGATATAAATGATGACATAAAAAAAATAACTATATCAAAAGAAATAATTATGGACAATCTGAAAAAATTTGAAGTTTTTTTTAATCAAAAAATAATTTCTGTTAAACTCATTCTAGTGCTTACAAGGTATAATCCCATATTTGATATTGATTTTGATAATAAAGATATTTTAATAATTACTTTAGATGAATTTTTTGAGACATTTTTTTAGTCTATATGAAAAAATTAATAATCTACCAAAATAAATGCCAATATTTTATTTGAGTTAAATGATTACTGCCAAAAAAAAAATAAAATTAATTTACACAATTTACCATTTTGCATATTTTCTAAAACTTTAATATTAAATTCACTTTTTATAAATTCATTCAAAAAATCATGATATTCCTACCAGTGTCAAAAACACTATTAAAGAATTATGTATTACAATTAAGAATTATGAATACCTAAAAAGGTAAAAGTCAAAAAGTAATAATATTTGGGCTTTTGCCTTTTAAAGATTTTTAAATTGAGTATTTTTATATTTTTTATTTCATACTAACAATTTTTCCATGTTTTACTGGCTTTTTCAAAAACCTCGTCCAAGTTCATATCCTTATAAATCTCTCCCTGAGATTTTAAATAATCTTCACCCTCGGCGTGTTCAAACTGCTTTATAAATCTTAAAAATCCGGAATATCCAAGTTCTTTTATTAAAGCCTTAGAGCCTTTTTCCATTATTTCTTTATCACTAAATTTTACTGTTTCATTCAATAACATTTATTTTCATCTCCTCTCGTAAAAAATCAGCAGGGTTAAAGAGCTTTATATCTTTTAGTATATGTTCAAAGTTGTCCATATTACTGTTAATTGTTCTTATTAGTCTATCATCACATGTGATAAAATAATCACATCCGGCAAAAACAGCACTTGCTATATGCAAAGAGTCTTTTATCTTGGCTTTTGAGCATTCAATAATAGTTTTTGCAATTTCTTTAATTCTAATATCAGGTGCTATTGAATGTTTACATATATTTGATAATAATTTTATATAATCTTTCCTGTTAATAAAAAGGTTCTGGCTGTTTTCATCTTCAAGGATGAAAGACCAGCAAAGTTCATAGTTACCTTTTTCAATAAGTTCAAAAATTATATCTATAGCCATCGTCTCAAACCGTATTTTTATTTGGCTTTGGTCGTCAAATATACGATTATAAACATTCATGTCAAAGTATATTTTCATTATTTTGTCCTTTCAAATTCTCTATATCTATATTATACCTCATTACAAATAGTTACAAAAGGCAAATATAAATTTTTAATACTTTTTAAAAAATGACTTATAAGCAAAACCCTCCGAAGCCGGCTAACGAAGCCAATCAAAAACAAAAGGGGGGAGGGGGAAAAACTACAAAGAATGCTTACAAAGTCGCTCTAAAGGCTTGAAAAATTAAACAAGGAATAAAAGCAATAAATCCATAAAATCTATTGTCTTTATCCCTTTTCCTTATAATAATAACAGTTGAGATTAAATTATCTCAACTGTTATTATGTATTTTATTTAATCTTTTGTCAGATTAACATTGATCTACAAACTGATATTATCAATTGTCTTAATATATTCAGTAGGTTTATTATTATAGCCATCCCAAAAAACCCATAGTCTATGGCAAGTTGGACATTTAATAAAGCTTTTCATTTGTTCATACAATTTTTCTGCATCAATTTCACCATAAAATTCGTCATATTCTACATCTGATATAAATTTATACTCAATCTTACACGGTATATCACTATATGACAAAACCTCTTTACATGTACATAAAAATTTAGGCATAATACACCTCCGATTATTTTATAATAATTATATCCTTAATTGTCGTAACACCTTTGCCAACTAATCTTGCGGTAACATCACCCAATTCTTCTATCTTAACTGATGTTTGAGACATGTCAAGTACAATTCCAACTGCTTGGTCCTTCTTAGCAGCAATTGCTGAAATAATTCTATCAGCCTTACTAGTTATTGGAGTATACACATCATAATTAACACCATTCACAAGTAAATCCGATGTGCCTCCTCCTGCTCTAGTTCCTTGTGGCATTCTTAAAATTACTTCATTCCCCAAATCTCTCATATATTCTGCTGCTTTTATTTCACTATTTGAAAATTTTCCACCTTGTTCAATTACCAATGAACCAACTTTTTTCCCTCCATTGGCAGCACTTCCGAGACCACTTGCTAATACTGCATCAGTTGACACAATTTCTCCAGTAGCAAGATTTTTAAATGCTCTTACTCCATTTATTGTTACACCAACGAAGGTTCCACACAACTCACCTGCAAGAATATCTCCTCCAGTTTTAGCTAACTCGGGGTCAACTCCTCCTGCAATCATCATGCTTGCTTGCATATTGCTATAACCTTTAAATTTCTCAATAGCACCCTGACCTAAAAACTTTAAGGCATTCCCAACTTTTGATAATCCATTAGCATTATCAAAATTATAAAGAGTCTCTTTCCTCGCATCTGAAAGCCCATCGTATCTCCAATCATCAGGATATTTATTTTGAATACCATCACCAGCCCCCTCAGTATTCACTTTATTATTTAGATCAATATTATCTTGACCAACTCCGCTGCCAACACTGCTCTTATTTATTTCCTTTACAATAGGTTCACTTACTTTTTCCTCAATTGTTTTATTTTCTTCTATCACCTGTTCAACAGTCTTAGGTACTGGTGCATTAATTGACCATCCAGCTTTTATTTTGCCAGTAATCGCATCTGCTTGTACTTTATTTTTGTTTCCTTCCGAGTCATACATTGTAATTGAATCATATCCTGTAAGCCATCCATCATCTTTCGGGAAACAATTGCATCTGCTTGTACACTGTTACGACTACCATCAGTATTGTACATTGTTACTTTATCAAATCCGGTAAGCCAACCCGCACCTTTTTCAGTTGCAATTTTACTTGCAGCTACCAATCTAAATTTTCCCGTGGAAGCACTGTACATATCTATTTTACTGTCACCAAGCAGCCAGCCTTTTTTCAACCACTCTGCTATATCTCCTTTAATCTTTGTTGCTTTACCTGTAGGTGCACTGTATAGCGTGGTTTCAGTTACTACTGGAGTTACTGCAACTGGTTCAGGTTGTGAAACATTTGTTTTTGAACTACTGCTTTTTTTCTTGGTTTTTGATTTCTTTACTGTATTTCCGTCCTTATTTGGTGATTCCACTTCATCTTCAGCACGGTATTTATTCCTTATTTTTTCTGAACAAAGGAAGCAGGAGAACCGTCCCCTCACTTCCTTCTTAATGCTTGATTAGCATTAGCTTCTTTAGAAGCTTTTTCTACTAAATCCCAATCTTTTGTGTTCTGTTCCAATTTCTTCATGTCCTTTGAATCTGTCACATTTTGTTTATCCCAATCTGATACATAATGTCCAGTTGGATCAACAAATTTAATTGGATTGTTATGACCATAAGTATAAAGATTTAGACTCAATGGATTAGTATCTTCTCCCCAATAGCTGTCTTCACTAATAAATCTGCCTATGTATGGATTATAGTACCTTGCACGCAGGTAATACAATCCTGATTCGGTGTCGTCATCATAGCCTGCACACTAAAACAGAAACCTTACTACATATAACCAATCCCAAACACCTTGCTATTATTGACTTTTCAAAGTTCAAGATTATCATAATTACTAAAAGTAAGCTTTTTGTAAGCCTATCTTTCTGAAAGCTTTCTAAAAGTAAGCTTTCTTTTGGTAAGCCTTGTATATACAACAAATATACCAAATCTTTATGACTATTGTAAATAAAAAAATCAGGACTTGTTTTAAAAGCCTGATTTTATTTAATATTAAAAATTAGTCTCATTTTGCTTTGGCACTTTTACCACCTTTAATTACTGTAATTTCTACATCTTGCTTCTCAACTTTAGAAGAAATATCATCAACTTTCTTTTCAACTGCTATAAGCTTTTCAAAAGTCTGTGTGTACCCATCAAATAATGCTTTAGAATCATTATCTAACTTATTTTCTATACGTACAATATCCTGCTTGTCTGCTTTATTGTCCAATTTTTTATCCATTATTTCCAATTTAGTTGTTATTTCGCTATACATTTTTGTTATTAACTCAAACATCTTATCTTCCATGTTTTACACGCTCCCTTTCACTTTTTAATTTTACCAAATCTTATCCTAAAATACTATAGCATTAATAAATTTTATTATATTCTCAAACTGGCTTTGACTTCATACTTGTATCCATACTTATTAAAGAATTCAACTAATGCAGCCTGAATTATATCTTTTTGGGATACGTTTTTTTCTTGGCTAAAATCATATATTAGTCTGTCTAAAGTATCATTAATTTTCATTGACTTTGTTTTAACATCACCTGAAATTATATATCTGGGAATCTCTCCTTGATTAGCTTGCCCATTAAGTAATTCATGAAGTTTACCCCTGTTATCATTTAGCAGCTTTAAAATATCCCCATATCTCTCAAGACACTCACATCCACCTTTATCATCCCTATTCATGGCTTCTCTTATTTCATCTACAACCATTCTTTCCTGTCTTTCCTCCATTATAGTTCTTTCTGGTGGTGCTTTCTTTTCCTGCGGTACTAAAACATAATTCTTTTCAGAACTGTTCCAGATATAGCCTTTGATTTTCATATAGTCAGCCATTTCTTGCATATCCTTGAAACGCTTCTTTTTTGTTACTTCCCTGACATCCATTCCTCGGCTGATTAAGGATACAATGGATTCCGCTTTGCTTATATTCTCTTTTGTTTGCGGTATGGCTTCAACCGTTATATTAACTTTACTTTTTTTCTGTGTTTCCTCTTTCGGAACTACAGAAAGACTTTTTTTGTTGAATAGCTTTTTGTAGTTCAAGCTATCATCATACCTGTAAATATAGCGGTAAAAGCTCTCTATTTTGGTGTAACCAAGCTCTTTTGCTATTTCAGCATGAGATTTTCCAGCGTCAAAAAGTGATTGAATCCTTTGTAGTTTTTTTGCGGTACTCCCTTGCATTCCTTATCAACTCCTATGTTACAAAATATTTATAGCTTCCGCCAATTCATCTAACGTGGTATGGCAATATATTGAAGTAGTTTTTATATTACGGTGTCCTAATAACTTTTTCAAAGTAACTATATCTACCCCTCTTTGGATTAAATTGCTTGCAAAACTATGTCGCATGGAATGAGCCGTTATTTTCTTCTCAATTCCTGCCTTCTTTTTAGCCTTTCTAAGCTGTTTATTTATCTCTTGTGCACAAATTTGACCTTTAGGATACGTTGAAAAGAAGTTATCAGTCCTACAGTCAATACGCCCATTTTCAAGATAATCTTGCAGTATCTTTTTAAGTCTTGCATTGATAGGAATGGTTCTATCTTCCTTATTTTTTGTATTTTTAATATGCAGTATATCTTGTTCCATATCAACATCACTTATTTTCAGACTTAGGGCTTCATTGATACGCAGTCCTGCATTATATAGAGTATAGAGAACTGCTTTTGTTGTAGCTGTTTTAACGTGCTGTACTATTTTCCTGAACTCCATTTCGCTTACTGTTTCCCTTTCTTCGGTTTCAACCTTTACATTTTTTATAAGCTTTCCTTTATTTTCGCATATTCTTTTTCGTTCAAGGTAGCTGTACATAGACCTGAATGCTGTAATTATATTGTGTTGGGAAGATGAAGAATAGTATTTTGGGTTGTAATACAGGAATAAAAACCTTTCCAAGTCTTCTGGCTTGACTTCATCAATATATACAGGACGGTTATATAACTCACTTAAAAATAAATCGAACTTTTCAAGACTATTCTTGTATTTTTCAATGGTTTTTGGACTTAGGTCACGTGATTTACAATTTTCAATAAATAATTCCTTACCTTTTCCGAATAGCATAATTAATCTCTCCTTTACTTTAATAAATTTACGGCTTCTCTAAGACTTTTTGGGCTTGCGTGAAGATAAATATTTGTAACGTCTAAGTTGCTATGTCCTAATAATACTTGAATCCGCTTTAAATCAATACCTTTTTCAGCTAACAAACTAGCGAATGTATGACGGATTGTATGGTTAGTTATTGCCCTGTCAATTCCAGCTTTAATTGCTCCATCATGTATAGCTCGATTCACTGTAGATTCTGAGATTTTCCCACTTCTTTTTAATACAAAGAAGGAATCTTCTGTATCTCCCCCTATGCGGATTGACAGGTATTCAAGAAGTAAGTTTTTCAGCTTGTAGTTAATCGGTATAATACGGCTCTTATGGCTATGACATTTGGGTTTATGGATGGTAATTATATTCTTTACCAAGTCAACGTCCTCCCGTGTAAGCTGTACCAGTTCATTAATCCTACATCCAGTGTAAAACATAGTATAAACCACACATTTTATTACCAAGTCATTTATATTGTCCACGAGGTTTTGAAATTCTTCTTCTATTAGACTTGTCTTTTCTTTAACCCTGCGTTTTACCTGTTTTATTTCTTTGCCTATATTATTCTTACACATGCCTTTTCTAAAACAGTAACACATAAATGATTTAAAATCCGTTGTTATGTTATACTTTGATGTAGTTGATAGACTATCAGTATTATTTAATAAAAATTCTTCAAAATCGTCACTGTTAACCTCATCAATAAATACTTCACTGTTCTTTTTTTTGCTTAAATACCTGTAATACTTTCTCAAATTTTTTCTATAGGTATCAATTGTTTTTTTACTTCTCCCAATAGATAAAAGATATTCAAGATATTCATTCATTGCATCAATAAAAATCATTTAAAAATCCCCTTTCCATTCATCAAAAATACTATTGATAATTGAGATTATTAATAGTACTTACATTTTTTACAAGGATATGTTTCATCCTGCATAATACTCTCAGCTTTGATTATCCTGCTCATATTCCCCTTCCATACTCACCAACCGCAATGTTAATTGTCCCTTCCGTTCTTCTACTATATATTTTGTTCCCTGCTTAAATCCAAGACTTTCAAGCC
>CAYYEC010000214.1:0-7214 GCA_964470745.1 uncultured Eubacteriales bacterium
CTATGTCTCCAAAAATTCTGCCATAGGCAAGGTACATGCAGAAATATTAAGTAAGGAAAACAAGTTTTATATAAAAGATTTAAATTCCAGGAACGGCACATTCCTAAATAACAATCGATTAGAAAGCAATAAGGAATATGAAATAAAGACTAATGACAAAGTAGTATTTGCAAATAGTGAATACATATTTGGTGTTTCTGGAAAGTGAGATGGGAATGATAGGTATTCTATTTAGCAGTATTTTTAACTTAATTCATCCACTTATGCTAGCAGAATTAGCAATTTTGATTGTGATATCTGTTGTAAGTGACATAGTAACATATAAAATAAGGAATTGGATAGTATACAGCTTTTGGGCGATTGGAATAGTATCAAATTTCTATATCACAGGTATAAAGGGATTAATTATTTCTTCAATAGGAGTTATTGTGCCAATAGGAATATTGTTTATATTATATAGCATTAGAATGATTGGAGCAGGTGATATTAAGCTTTTCTCTGCAGTGGGAGCAATAATGGGATGGAAATTTGCAATTTGGGATATTGTATATTCTTTCTTAGTAGGAGGAGTAATTGCGATAGTTATACTTGTGATAAGGAAAAATGGAAAGCAAAGGATAAAGTATTTGATTGAGTATATAAAGAGTGTTTTTTTAGGAATGAAATTAGAGGGCTACACTGATTTTAGTGATAAGGCTGATGGAGGGAAGTTTCATTTTTCTTATGCCATTGCTTTAGGGACGGTGGTAGGTGTTGTAGATATACTACTGACATATTAGGAACTTTAGAAAAATTATATAATAGTGAAAAATTTGAATTTGTTATTCTATTTAAGGCTTATTCACAAGCCTTCCAATATAAAGAGAAATAATAAAAAGAATTGAAATCACTATACTTATTAATATATTAATATGATATAAACTATGGAGTCCCAAGTGGTCAATTGTCCATCCACCTCCGTAACTACCGATAATTCCACTAAATCCTAAGAACATGGAGGCAAAAAGGGTTTGTGCAGTTGCTTTTAACTCATCAGGCGCGATGGAATCAACGTAGTATAATGCACCTGATAAAAATAAGGCAAAAGAAGGACCCTGAATTACTTGCATTAATATAACATGTATAGGTGCTGAAGCAATTGAATAGAAAAATTGTCTCAAAATAAAAAATATAATCGAAGTCAATACAAGATTGAGTGGTTTAAACTTAGTCAGAAGTTTTCTGGAAAACAGAAATACAGGTATTTCGCTTAAAGCCATAATAGAATAAGATATAGCCAAATCTGTCTTTGAACCGGATACAGATTCAATCAGGCTTGGTAAAAAAGTAAAAGAACTTTTGTGTGGTATAAATAATACAGCTGAAAAAATAATAAATGTAACATAGTAAAAATTTTTAAACAATCGTCCTACCTGTAGGTCTTTTAGATTTAGCTTTAAAACCGGTTTATCTACCTGAACGGTTCTGGAAACCAGGATTGTTAAAAATCCTACAATACCGAAAATTATAAACATGATATTAATGGAATATTTGTCAATTATCCAGCCGTATATGTATACTAAAACAGAAAATCCAAAAGAACCCCATAGCCGTACCTGACCATAACTGATATTTTTCTCGGAACGTATTCCTTGGACAACCCAGTTGTCCAGCAGCGGGTTTAGAGGAGATTCAAAAAAGGTAACAACCGCAAGAATAATTCCTATAAGCAGAGCAGACTCAATCATTGGAAGAGATTGTAAGAGTATTGCCGCAGTAGATAAACAAAGGATAAAAACCTTACGTACCGATTGAAGCCAGTCACTTACCATTCCCCAAAAGGGCTGAGCCAGGACAACAATAAATGAGTTAACCGCAATAATTGTACCAATTGTTGTGTTGCTAAAACCTTTAGAATTCAGGAACACAACAAGAAACGGATAATAAGCCGCAAATCCAGACCAGAAAAAGAACTCCAGGGAGGAAAAGCGAACATATCTAATGTTTACTTTTGACAATATATTAGTAGTAAAAATAAAATTCTTCATATATAATACCTTCAATATAGAACCCAACAAAACTACATCTTTATATTATTTGTTTTTTCAATCTCCCTAAAACTTTAACACAAACCAATAGAAATGTCACCAAAAAAGTTTAGTATTATTAAAGAACTTAATAAACCATATAGAAATGCTGCAATAAAGATTTTTCATGGGAAAATTATGCAACACACGAATCATATGTGACCTAAAACATAATTTCAGCAAAGCATTCAGGTCACAAATATATGAAGTACATTTTTAATATTTGAAAAATTATAAATATGATATGTTAAAAAGTACTGGAATATGATTTTGCAATATTTGAATTAATGATGCAAAACATATAGATAGATTTTCTAGTATATATAGGGTTTTGGTTAATAATTTTTAATTCTCAACTCTCAATTCTCAATTCCGCTCAGTAGCGCATTCAATTCGCCACCCAGCAAGATAATAATACAACTCCAATAAAGCCATATCAAAAGCACGATTATACCACCAATACTTCCATAGGTATTTGAGTAATGGCCAAAATTATTTATATAGAAGGAGAAACCAAAGGATAATAATATCCAACAAAGAGTTGCGAAGAATGAACCAGGGATTACTTCTTTAAAAGAGATAGGCTTATTAGGCGTAAATATATAAAGTGCCATAAAAACTACATAAAGAGATAATAGAGCTGAAATATATCTAACTACATCCCAAACTAATTCAAAAAGATTAGAAATACCTAGAAATTCAAAAAACAATTTACCAATGGATTCGCCAAAAACCAGCAGTACCAGAGAAAAGAGTATCACTATAGTCAAACCTAAAGTAAACACTAGTGACATACCTCTTATTTTCCAATAGGGTCTATTTTCTGGTTGATTATAGGCTTTATTTATTCCTTTAATCAAGGCATTTGCTCCCTTTGATGCGAGCCAGAGGGTTGATAAGATTCCAAAGGATAAAAGTGTTGTGCTTTTTGATGTAGATATCTGATCAATTAAGCTTAATATAAAATTATATGTACTGTATGGCATTAAATGAGATAAATCATTGAGAATTGATTTTATTTCAATTGGTATGAAACTAACAAAAGTAACCATAAATATTAGAAATGGGAAAAAGGATAGTAATAGATAATATGTAACCTGTGCAGCTAGGGCAGGTATTTCATCATTATTAAATTGTATATACATTTTTTTTACCAATTCAAATAAAAAGTTATTTTTCATCTATTCCAACCTCCTCATTATATTTTAGCTAAAAAACAGAAGTTTTATGAATCAAAACGATTGAATTATTGTAAATAAAAACTCATTGGCATCATATAACAAGTTTTGGCTTTTTTCATTCTGTGCAGTAGGTTGACGCTGTTCTTTACTATATAAAGATCTTCATTTTATCCAAGAAAGCAAAAAAACGTCGGCTGAAAACCGACGCTTGAATTTTAATATACTTATACTTTAGGAATATTTCTTCCATAAAATATCTCATACATTTCTTTCTTTAATCTTTGCTTTATTTTCTTCTTTTCTCTCGGAAGTAAGTCCTTAGAACCTGTGCCAAACAAATAGTTATCCAGATCAAATTCTTTCAAAATACATTTTGTATGAAAAATGCTTTCCTGATATACGTTTACATCAATCATTTGATATAAATTACGTGTATCACTGGAAAGATAATTCTGAATAGAATTTATCTTGTGATCTATAAAGCATTTTTTACCGCTCACATCTCTTGTAAATCCTCTTACTCTATAATCAATAGTCATAATATCTGAATCAAAACTGTGTATCAGATAATTCAATGCTTTTAATGGTGAAATCTCACCACAGGTAGATACATCAATATCTGCTCTGAATGTACTTATTCCACGATGAGGATGACTTTCCGGATAAGTATGAACAGTTATATGGCTTTTATCTAAATGGCATACAACAGCATCAGGAAGAGGCCCTGGGGATTCGTGAGTTGAAAGCTGTTCATGCTCTTCCTCGGTACGTTCTTCACTTATTTTACCTTCAGATATAAGCATAGTTACACTTGCACCTTGAGGATCGTAATCCTGCTTTGCAATATTAAGAATATTTGCTCCAATAATATTTGCAACATCGGTTAAAATATTGGTAAGCCTGTTTGCATTGTATTCTTCATCAATATATTCAATATACTCATGTTGGTGTTCAGGCGTTTTTGCATAACAAATATCATATATATTGAAGCTCACAGTTTTAGTGAGATTATTAAACCCATAAAGCTTTAATTTTTTAATTGATTTTACGTCCATTTTTTTCTCCTTAAAACTTGAAAATTATATGTAATGTACTATATCTTTGAAAACAAATACAATAATAGTACATTACCATTAAACTTATAACGCGCAAGACCCAATATAATATACTTTTGCGTTACATCAAAACAAAATCAGTTCATTTTTTATATTACAATTTTTTAAGCAAAAAGTAAACACAATATTTAAAAGATTAAATGTATTAATTTGGATGGAAATCAATTATTTGCAGATAAAAAGTATAATGTAATAAATATTATTAAAGCTTAACAATATATGTAATATTTTGGATTTCTATTATTTATTCACTCAAATAAAAATATAGTTTTTATGTAAAATATATTATTTTGCAATATTTGAATAAGAAATGTAAAATGCTTATTGCAAAAAAATATAATTGCTGATGTAAATAAAAACAAGGCCATAGGTGAGTCTTTGGATGCCAGTTATACTACTTCATTTGATTACAGCCCTAATGTGAACGTACATGAGGGAGGATATGAACACTGTGCTGGTGCCCAGATAATAGTAATTACAGCATATCCTAGTGCTAGAGCGGGAGAAAATATTAACCGCTTAGCTTTGGCGAATACTAATGTAAATGTTGTGGAGTACTCATTATAATTGGAATTGCAGTTTTAGTGGGTATTCCAGATTAATTTTGTGTTTGAGTAATTTTTATTGAAGTTGCAGAAATAATGATATTATCTAATGTAGGTTCTGATTTTTTCTTTTTTAATAGTGAAAACTCTTTCTTCAATTTTTTAAATAGTCTCGTTAGATATAGAAATCTATATGGAGAATATATTTCCATAGTATTAATGAAGCCTTTGGAATATAAATTTGTATTTTTAGAAATAGATTCTAATATAAGGAAAATGCAATTAGATCTCATTATATCTAATAGTTCTAAGCTTTCTTTTGAAGAATAATGGCTTGATTCTTTAAATATTTTGGTAACAAATTTAATAAGTTTATACGTAATAGTATCAAGCTTAGAAATACGAGCAGTTTGAGAAAAAACGGTCATATGATTATTTTTCAAATCATCTTTTACATCCTGTAAATCATCTATAAGCTGTAGTATTACTCCAAAGCCAAAAATAAAATCAGCATTTTTAGCATCAATATTTCCATTTACCAAATAAGCATCAGTTAAAACAGAAGTGCCGCCTTTTTCAAGACTAATTCCTAAAATATCAGTTTCATAAGGAGAATCTATATTTTGTTGTTGCAAAAGACTATTTATCTGTGCATTATGAATACAAAGAAGATTTTCATAAACTTTCTGATATTTATCTCTTGGATACTGCTCTTCGATCATCTCAACTAATTTATAAATTGATTCTTCATAATTATTATTTGAGACAATATATTTACCTTCCAAGCGGTAACCAAATCTTTTGAATATACTCATTTTATCTTTTGTGGACAACTCTGGATTGTCTAAATAATTATCAGTATAAGGGTACAACATGCTATATGCAAATATTGATGGGGATAAAATAACTTCGGTATCCAAGAGTATTTGAATACTATTCATAATCCAAATATTTCTCATTGCCTGCATTATATCTTCCAAGCATATGCTAGAATCAAAATTTTTTGCTTCCTTTATAAACAGATGAGTCACATTCAAGAAATCTTTAAAAAGTTTATCAGCTAATACACTATCCCCAATTTCTAAATATGATATACCAGCTTTTCTTAAAGATTTAGTAATTTCATTATGCCAGGCTTCCTGGTCTTCTATTTTTTGGGGATATGTATATATGGAGTTTAAAAAATTATCTATAGATATACTGAGTTCTTTTTCTTTAATAAGCTTTTGGTGCTTTGAATATTTTTTATCTAATGGAACAGGGCAAGAATCTATGCTCCACCAAATTCTGAGATACTTTAATTTTAGAGTATTTATTAAATCATAGGTATTCACTATACATTTCCTCCAATATAATTTCTTCAAATTATATTACGAAATAACATAAAGAATGTTTAATGTAATTGAAAAAATTTCAATTTTATAGATATTGACTTTGGTATTTAACTATTGTAAAATAGTTAGGCAGCATAAATACTTGTGGAGAGATGGCTGAGCTGGTTTAAGGCGCACGACTGGAACTCGTGTGTAGGTTAATAGCCTACCGAGGGTTCGAATCCCTCTTTCTCCGCCAGACGTGAGGGGATTCACCGTATGGGGTGAATCCTTTTTTTATTCGTTTTAGCCTAAATTGCAAACACTTTACTTCAAATCATATTTTTTAAGATTACGATAAATATTTAAACATAATAAATAAAAAGAATTTGAATATTGTTTATGCTGATATATCCAAGAAATTGATAAAGCTAAAACACTCAACAGTCCTACAACCAAAAATAAAAATGCATTTGCCATATTTGATAGTGATAAATAAGATATATTATCTTTTGAAAGACTTAAGAAGATAACCGAAAAATTAGTAAAAAGAGTAACTGATAAAATGATAAAAGTAACTGAATGTGACATATATTTTTCATAAGTTTCAATATTATCTTTTATTATTATTTCAAGAATTCTTAAATCTTCACTTGTTTTCTTTCTCATTTGCTTACTAATTAAATAAATAAGGTCCTTTTCAAAATTTGATAATGTTTTATTAAAAACATAATCAGGAAATAGTTTTTTAAAATTTTTTAGATATACTTTTTTTTTGATAGAAAACATAATTACCCTCCTAGTTTAATAATTTTATCCTATTTAAATAGGGAATTTTCTATTTTATTCGCCACTTCATCCTGCATCTCCTTCATAACGTGGCTATAAATATCCATTGTTCTACTAATTTTTGAGTGTCCTAATCTTTCAGCAGCTACCCAGAACTTTAGCTTCATAATCACAAAACTATGCTTTTATCAAGCTTTTAACCGAT
>CAYYEC010000215.1:0-7204 GCA_964470745.1 uncultured Eubacteriales bacterium
GGGTAAATCCTACCCATTATGAAAATGCTATTGAGTTTATTAAAAAGTTAATAAAAGAATAAATGGGAAATTTAGTTAAGGAGGTAATTCATATGCCAAGTCAGTTAAGTTTAAGAGAGGAGCAAGGAGATAATATTATTAAAGTTTATCTCACAGGAGAGGTTGATATATATTCTTCTCAAGAATTAAAAGAAAAATTATATGAAATAGTTGATTCTAAAAAGATGGATTTGAAAATTGACTGTAAAGAACTTCAGTATATTGATAGTACTGGATTAGGTATTTTAGTAGGCACTCTTAAAAAATCGAAACAGAATAAAAATAAAGTATATATTTCAAATCTTAAGGAAAACATTAAAAAGCTTTTTTTAATAACAGGATTAGATAAGGTGTTTGAGTTAGAGGAGTGACATTATGAAAAATAAACCGGATGAGTTACAAATTGTTCTACCTTTTAAGGCTGAGTATGTAAGTATTGCCAGACTTGTTGTTTCAGGGATTGCCAGCAGAATTGGTTTTGACATTGAAGTTATTGAAGATATTAAAGTTGCAACATCAGAGGTATGCAATAAACTAGTTAGAACTGGTAGTAAAAATTCTGATGGGTATTCAATAAAATTTGAAATTGCAAAGGATAGTTTTATTGCAAAGTTTTTCTGTGACGATGATGAAGTAAAGTGTATATTTGCAAGTGAAAATGAAGAGCTTGCACTTTCAATAATTAGCGCTTTAATGGACGAAGTGGAATTTTGCCCAAGTAATAGTTATTTACTGTCAATGTCAAAAAGGCTTGAAAGGAACAGTTAAATATGGATGAATCAGCAGTAAAAAAAGTATCCTTAGATGAGGAACTATTTTTAGAATATAATCAAACTCAGAGTGCTAGTGTTAGAAATAAAATAGTTGCAAAGTATTTATATCTTGCTGAAATAATATCAAAAAAATTTATAAATAGAGGGGTAGATTATGATGATATTTATCAGGTGGCATGTATAGCTTTAATAAAGGCGGTAGAGAGATTTAGCCTTGATAAAGGTGTAAAGTTTGTTAGTTTTGCAACCCCGACAATAATTGGAGAAATTAAAAGATTCTTTAGAGACAAAGCTTCGGTAATTAGAATACCGAGAAGAATTTACGAAGTATATCAAAAAGTAAATCAAGCAAGAGAACATTTGCTGCAGGAGCTAAAGAGAGCACCAAGAGTTGACGAAATAGCAAAGTATCTAAATATAAATGAAGAATCGATTCTTGAAATTATTGAGTCATGGAATGCATATAATATGCAATCTTTTGATCAGAATGTTTATGCTGAAGATGATTTAGAACTTCATGAGACCATAGGTGAAGAGGATAACACCTTTGAGAGGATTGAAAATAGAGATTTTTTAGAAAAAAGTTTAAGCAAATTCAATAATGGAGAAAAAGAATTTATTAGACTCAGATATTTTCAGAGTAAAACGCAAAAGGATATTGCTAAAAAGCTAGGAGTTTCACAAATGTATGTTTCTAGACTTGAAAAAAAGATTATAGATAAATTTAGAAAGATATTAAGTAAATAAATTATAGATACCTGTATATAATGATAATAATATACAGTTGTTAATAAAAAAATATTGATGTTTACTATAATGTAGAATGGGTAAAATCTAATTAATAGTAAATATTGAGGATGGAAAAGCATGTGAAAACGTTAAATATCTATAAATCGGCTATACCTAGCCAAGTAGACAACATATACGATGAAGTTAACCGAGTATTAGAGAATATAAGGTCTTTTTCTGGTTATATAAATGAAGATATTGTTTTTGAAATTAAAGTAGTATTAAATGAGTTATTATTAAATGCAGTAAAACATGGTAATAAAAACGATAAAAATAAGCTAGTTAAAATATATGCGGACTTTCACAAAAATATGTATATAAGAATTTTAGTGCAGGATGAAGGTTCTGGCTATAATTTTAATATAACATTTAGCACAAAAAAAAGAATAGTTGACTGCGATGAATTGTGCCAAATGTATGAAAATGGAAGAGGAATTCTAATTGTGAAAGGCTTGTGTGATATAGTGAAGCTAAACAAAAAATGCAACAAAATTTTAATTAAGAAAAAAATATTTTAAATATCAAAAAGGCTAAAGGCCTTTTTTAATTGTCGGCTTTAGCCTGTTGAGCACGGTTTTTGTGCGAAACAATATGTATTTACTACACGGCAATTTCATAAACCCACTTCCTGCCAAAACTCAGAGGTTATTAAAACTATTACTGTACATGATATAATTAATTAAATATATATGTTGCATTAAAAACATTACAAGGAAGAAATATGCAACATATAAACAGAGGTATATGATTTTGCAATACTTGAATTAAAAATGTAAAAGATTTATTGCAAAACATATAGTATAGGAATTGTCATTCTGAGGGCGCTTGTGGTTTGACCAGGGGTAAAATCACAATAAGTATAAATATTGAGAAATGTGAGGATGTAAAATTGAAAAAACAAAAAATATATGTATTATCATTAATGTTTATAATAACCATACTACTTCTGATTATATACAACCGGAATCCATCAGCAATACCAATTGCAGTAAAAGGTGAAGCAGATCTGTCCAAAACGGATTTTGAAAAAAAACAAATAATCGATCTGGATGGAGAATGGGAGTTTTACTGGAACCAACTGCTGGAGCCTGCTGATTTCATAGAAAACAAACAAGGCGAACCTAACTGGATAAAAATTCCGGGAAACTGGATCCATGACCAAAAGGGCAATACTTACTCAGCCAAAGGTTATGCCACCTACAGGCTTAATATAAAGAATATTCCCTCAAAAACCTATTTTGGTCTCAAAAAAGAAAACATTAGAAACGCGAGCAGGATATTCGTCAATGGCGAGCTGCTGCTGGAGGATGGAAAGCCGGCAGAAAGTATTGAGGACAGTGTGGCCGGCAACAATCCGCAAATCGTTTATTTTGAACTTACGGAACAGACAGCGGAAATCATTGTACAGGCTGTAAATTACGAGTATGTAGTGGGGGGGATTGCTAATTCTGTTGTTTTCGGGCAGCAAAAAGCACTGATGAAGAAAAACCACAGGCAGATTATATTTGAAACCATCATTATTACGATATTGATAAGCATTGGGATTATACACTTATGTATCTTACTGGCAATTAAGAATTACCGGAAAAGAGAGCTGGCTGTACTACCCTTTGCTCTAAGCTGTGTTTTTTTTGGCATCATGAACGGATTTCTCAGTCAGCGGATTTTGGCATTCCTATTTCCCTGGCTAACCTTTGAAATGATATTTAAAACCTTTTATTTTGCTATATATGGTGGTTTATTGATGAACATATTGTATATTAACAAAATGAACAGTGCTTTTTTACAGGACAAAATCAGAAATATGTTGGCAGGCATTTATGGTCTGTATCTAATGGGGATTATCCTCCTGCCTATGAATGCTTTTATGAAAATAGCAGGTTTTTTTATGTTTTTTAACATGGCGGTGCTTTTGGCTTTATTCCTGTGGATACTCTATTTGTATTTAAAGGAAGAACCAGTTGAAACCAATATAAGGATTCACAGCATACTTCTATTTGCCTTATTCAGTATAAATATTTATACCGTGGATCTGTCTATCTACAGTGTGGGTCTGAAAAAGGATATGTTCATAGGATTTATCAGTATTGTATCTTATAGTCTGGCGTTGATGTTTCTTTTGATTGTACGCTACGCTGAAGCTTATGAAAAAAATGAAGAAATGTCCATTAAGCTAATGGAAAGCTATTATAATCTGGATAAAACAGTAGAAAAAGCCCGGAGAAATGAAATTGCTTTTTTGCAGGCCCAGATCAAACCTCATTTTCTATTCAATGCAATGAGCAGTGTCATCAGCCTCTGTTACACCGATGGGGTTAGGGCTAGGAAAATTCTTACAGAACTAATGAATTACTTAAAGCGTTCCTTTGACGTCGATCACAAATCGGACTATATTACAATTGAAAGTGAACTGAATCTTATCAAGTCCTTTGTTGAAATTGAAAAAGAAAGATTTGGTGACAGAATCAAAATAAGCCTTGATATTGACCCGGATTCCCTGCCTCTGAAAATTATTCCCCTTGTCATAGAGCCGCTGGTTGAAAATGCCATACGTCACGGTGTGCTGAAAAACAAGCAGGGAGGAATCGTTGGACTAACGATTATGAAGAGAAACGGAAAAATATTTGTAAGTGTCGAAGATAACGGAAAAGGTATGAGCGACCGACAAATTGAGAATATCATGCAGTGGGATGAAGCAGATGGCAAAACATCACCGGGCAGTGGTATTGGTCTGTCCAATATCAATAACAGACTGAAAAGGTTTTATGGCGAAGAACTGCATTTTGAAACCGGTCAACAGGGAACGAAGGTGTATTTTACAATACCTTTTACTGAAAAGATGGAGGAGGACATAGATGATCAATGCAGTTATTGTTGATGATGAAATACTGGTGCTTAACCTATTGAAAAGACGATTAATGGAAAGGGGAGGGATAAATATTATCGGTGAATTTACCGATCCTGCTGAAGCTATTGACAAAATTCCGGAACTAAAACCCGATGTGGTCTTTTTGGATGTGGAAATGCCGGAGATAAACGGCATAGAGTTGAGTACGAAGCTTTTGGAATACGATAACGAAATAGATATCGTATTTGTGACTGCCTACGAACAATATGCCATCCAGGCATTTAAGCTCAATGCCCTGCACTATATACTGAAGCCGGTGGATGAAGAGTCAATTGATGAGACATTGCAAAGAATCACCAAAAAGAAAAGACAAAATGGCATAACTGCCGGCCATGGCGGACGTATTTACCTGTTTGGAGATGTTTGTGTTTTAGATGGTAGTAATAACAGAATCAACTGGATCACCTCAAAAGTAGAGGAGCTTTTTGTCCTGCTGATGCTGAACCGGGAAAAAGGTATAAACAAATGGAAAATAATAGATGCACTATGGGAGGAAGGTGATACGAAAAAATCCAATCAGAACTTATACACCACCATATTCAGGCTGAAAAAAACATTGAGGGATGCCGGAATAAATGCCGATATTGAAAACAGTTCCGGATATTACCGTATTACTTTGGAAAATGTTTTTTGTGATTTGTTTGAGTTTGAAGACTTTATCCAAAAAAGACTGGAGGTAAATGAAGATACTTTTCCTGCCTTTGAAAAAGCCGTTTCCCTGTACCATGAAGATTTATTGGGAAGCTGTGCTTATCTCTGGAGTATTTCCTACAGAGAAGTTTGTTATGACAATTATGTTGGTCTGGTAAAAAGACTAACTGCTTTTTATGCCCGGGAGGGACATGCCGGCAGGCTGAAAAGTTTGTATAAAAAAGTAAGGTTTCTACTCCAGGAGGAGGAGTTGCACGGCATAAAAGCACTTATTTCGACAAAAAATTAAAAAAATTTTTATATCTGCTCCGGTTAAAAAGTTAAAAAACGGTAAAAAGCTTGTATCTACAAGGTTTTTACCGTTTTATTTTTTTTGGATTGTAAGACATTTGTAAGGTCAATCTGATAAAATAAAACAAGTATTGCTATAATTTGACTAAATGAACATGTATAAAGGAGAGATTATGTAATGAGGATTGCTCGAAAAATGGTTTTTGTTTTCTTTTTAATTGCAGCTGTCTTAAGCAACATGGTTTTTGACATTACGCCGGTAATGTCGGCGGGAAGCGTTGTGGAATTGATACACGGAGACACCACGACAGAATATGCTACCATTCAGGCAGCCGTTGATGCCTCGGCAGACGGGGATACGGTAAATGTTCCGGCAGGAACGTATACAGAACAGTTGACTATTACTAAAAATATAACACTACAGGGAGCGGGCATAGACCAGACTATTATCCAGTCACCGGATGCGGCAAACCTGACCCAGAGTGGAGGAGACTGGAAGACTCTTAAAAATACCAATTCCTTTGCCATCATTGGTGTAAAAACTACAGCAGATGGAACGGTTACCATTAAGAACCTGACGGTAGACGGTCGTGACCAGGGTTTTCTCCCCACAAGCGTGTTTGATCCCGTTAATACATATGGCGGAGACAGAAACAAATATAATTTTCAAGGTATTGGTGCATATAACACAAATCTGACTGTTGATACGGTAAAAGTTACAAGGGTACGAGAACTGCTTTCAAGTTATGGTGCTTACGTTGTACCGGATGATTATCCACAGGATCAGCCCTCTGGAATGAACCACAATGAAAATATTTTTGCCGAAAGTACCCAAGGAGCCGGCACCCACACACTGACGGTGACAAATTCAATAGTGGAAAAATTCCAGAAAACAGGTATTCTGGCATGGGGGCCCACATTAGTTGTAGACATCAACAACAACACGATTCAAGGCGGGAAAACGATTGGCAGCACAGGTAACGGCATGCAGATCGCATCAATGGACTGGTCACTCTTTGATTCTGCTGCGGGGGACCGAAGAGGTACGAAGGGTTCTGTTACAAACAACCGCATACTGGATATGGGATTAATCAAACCAGAGCCCGGCCAACCGGGAGCTGATACAGAATTCAACCCATATATAGGAGGTTGTACTGCCATACTGATTTATGAGGCTGGAGATGATTTTCATATTATTGGGAACGAGATTGTATCGGATAATATCAAGACATGGCACTCTTCGGTAACTTCCTACAATGGCGGATGGGATAATATAGGAATTGGTTTTTTCTCAAGTACAAATGGTGTAATTGAAGACAATACGATTTCCGGCTATGACGAAGGCATTGTCTTTGGAGTTAATTCATGGGATGAAAGAGCAGTTGTTCCAAGTGCGGCATCCATAAGTGGAAATACTTTTTCCGGCAATAATATATCCGAGTATTGGCTGGATGCCGGAGACGACACGGTCGTTTTAGGGCAAAGTGCGGAAACCATAGGGTATTATGCAACAGGAAGCGGTATCGATACGTTAACCAACTTTGGTGCAGGTGATAGGATTTATGTAGTGGATATTAACATTGATGGTACCATTAACGGTTATACGAACGGTAATGACGATGAAACGCCCAACTATGATACCGGCTCACCGGTTGTAGACTTTACAGGGGGAACCGTGACTGCCGGTGACGGTACGAATGTAGCTGCCCATTGCGTTGAGGTATCAGTCTCCGGAAGTACAACAACTCTGTAT